>DAIDIS010000083.1 GCA_027451785.1 Acidimicrobiales bacterium | reverse complement strand
GCCTCCAGGGTCAACGCAACAAGCTGCCCCGCCTCCCGCCGCGCCATTCCCCGGGGGTGCACTACCTCCCGCCCCGCCGGCGCCACCGGATCCGGAATTGCCTTGGTAGTAGGTGCCACTCGGCGAGCCGGTGGCCCCCGTAGTTCCCGAGTTCCCGCTCCCGCTTGAGCCTACTCCGCCCCAACCACCGGATGGGCTGTCGCCACCCCCGCCACCTGCGACGATCTTCAAGGACGCTGATGTGCAAGGGTTTGCAGTACAAATCGCACTGCCTCCCCCTCCGGCATCTCCGTTTGCAGCAGCATATCCTGCACCACCGCCACCTCCCGTGCCGTATCCGGCGGTCGTGGAAGTGCTCTGGCTGGCACCTTGACACCCTACGTAAATGGTCAAGGTCTCTGTGCTGTTTACGGCGAAGGAGCCATTCATAATCGCGCCTTCGCCGTCTGTGCCGGAGTTCCCGCCCTGACCGCCGTCGACGATTACGGTTGCAGTTGAAAACCCTGCAGGTACGGCGAGTGAGAATGGGCTTCCGGCACATGACGAGTACGTGTCAATGCTTGTTGGTGCTGCCGTTGTGAACTCGTTGTACGGAGCGGAGCTGGGGTTTAAAGCGTTTGCCACGTAGCCGGAGTACGAGCCCAAGACGGGCAGGAGGCCACTGGACACCAGCACCCCCACTAGGGTGGCGCTCAACCCTCCAATTTCCAGGCCGACATATGGTTTAGGTACGGCGGCGGGCCTGTACTTGGTGAATATGATTCGGATGCCGAACAGTGCCATTGCTATCGCCAGAACCCAGACGAATATGAGTCTCGATTTGGTTGTGCTCAGATCCGCATAGTATCGGCCGATCAGCGGCAAAGAGAAGCTCAACTTCCCCAGTTCTTCGTTGGGTGTGGCCTGCCAGTGTTCCGGAACCTTGTTCGCATCACCCTTTGTCGCAAAGCTGAGCAGGCTCCCATGATGGGCGACGCTTACGATCCGGTGCGTATACAAAGTCCCTCCGACCAAGGGGTTGTGAAAGGTGACAATGTCCCCAGCCCTGAGCGACCTGGCTGATTCCAGTTTCGAGACCACCAGGTCCCCGGATTTGAGCGTCGGAGCCATCGAACCGCTTTCGACAACCGTAAGCCGGTAACCGAACGTCGCACCGGAGGCTCCCGCGAGCAAGGCAATGCACACAATTGCAAGTAGGAATGCGGCCAGGCATGCGCATATCTTGCGTGCTACTTGAAGCCTCATCGGTCTTTTTGGGGTGCCTCTCACAACTCCCCTTTGATCTCGGGTGCCGAGACGGCGGAATAAAAGCCGCTTGCCTTTTGGAAAGTCAGCTCCTGTCTGAAACGTGAAAAGTCTTTCCAAGTAGTCAATCGGAAATGGGATGAGAGATCTTGAATTCGCCTACATGGATCTCCTTCAAAGGTCCTCAGGGTCGCCGTGAGTTCGACGACCGTTCCAGTCCTTGGGATGGTAAAGCGAAGTCAGAACACCTTGCCGGTGTCCACCTTGCCGAGATCGAGGCAGCCACGCGTACAAATATCAAGGCTGACAGGGGGAACTCCATTGTGGAGTGTGAAGGTGAAATCTAAAAGATTCGGGGTGCCAACGAATCTCTAGAATCCGCGTCAGCTTTCTGTGAGCCAGGGTTCGAATCGAAGCCTTTAGAAAGTCGACTTCATCGATGAGCATGGGGTGCGGCTCGCGCTCTTGGGTTGATCTCAAGAGCGCTCTCAGTCGATTCACTTACGTCGAGTCTGTGGGAAATAATAACTTCAGCGGTTCTGACAGTTGTCTGCCCAACGTTCATCCTGAAAGCAATCGGCCTTACTGCCGGATTACGTCCTTTCTATATTCCTCCAACTGATCGAACACCTCCAGTGTCAAGCGGGACAGAGCGGAAGCGACTGTCTCGGATCTAGCGTCTGCGTGGATTTCCGGCCTTAAGAACCCACGTACTCGGCTCAGCGGTAGCTGATCCGGTGTCCGTATACCGTTCCGGCTAAAAAATGAGCCAATCTGGGCTGTCCAGGCATCGGGCTCCGTAACCATTGCCGAGTACCTGCAAAACAGGGCCTCAGCGGGCTCGATCTGGGTAAGTAGTTTCCGATTGTATGTTTCCCAGAGGGCTAGCCCTTGGTCTATCGGCATCCCGTCCCGCCGAAATAGCGACCTCGCCGTCTCAATCGGCTCGCGGAATACGATCACCATGACGATCTTCCGCCCTATGACCTTTCTCCAGCCTGAAAGCAATAAACTCAACCTAGGATCCTTCCAGACTTCCACGGAGGCTCCGGTAGTGACCGCCGCCAGCGCAGTCCTAAGGGCCAGTTGTAGACGTTGAGAATTCCTACTTGAAGCGCAGATTTGCTTGGTGCACTCGGCCAACCAGCAGCCCGAGATGCTTTCAGGTGGAGCTTCCCAGCTTCCTCCGAGGGCCTCCAGCACTGAATCATTCAGCAAAGCCAGCAGTCTGGACTCGAAATAGCCGGTACGGTTGCCTTCATCCGACGGTATCAAGTCCTCTTTGAGAGTCGTGCTGACGCCGAAATACGTTAGCGTCCCGGCTGCAGCGGAGGTGCCCGACCGGTGCATCCCGGTCACGATCACGAGTGGCTGATTCGAATCGACCCTATCGGACACTTGAGAGCTGCTGATCGGCAACTCTTCGATGTCCCTGCATACCGAAGCGATCTTGGTGACCAGCATTTCCGCCGATTTTGCTACTGTCCTAGTTTCCACCCAAGCCTCAATCCATTAAGACTTCAGAAAATAAAAGCCGTCACCGTCACGCCAAGTTTCGTCGCGCAGCGTCTGCTGGAGTCAATCCGGTACGGTAACTCACTAACGCATGTCCAATGCACATATTCGAATGTAGAAATCCTATTTCTTTTATAGAGGTAATCCATACGATTAGCAAGGGCTGATTGCCTCAGGCGTCAAGAGTATGGGCTTAAGGTATGCGGCTCCGACCTCCACGCCCGAAGTGCACAAGGCAGGCCGCACCCGCTTTAGAATTCTCGGGAGGTACATTGAAGCCCCGACCGACCGTCCGTCCGGCCCTGCTCTGCCCCACTTTGAGTGGACGACGGGGCCTGCCTGGACTCCGCCGCACGGTGGGGAGCGGATCCCGTCGGCCCAAGTTCAGGCCCCGGGGCCAATTGTGCGAACCTATATGTCATGCGCGTACTGGTGGCTATGTCGGGAGGTGTGGACTCCTCCGTCGCTGCGGGGCTCCTGCGCCATGACGGCCACGATGTAGTCGGGGCGACGATGAAGCTGTGGGGTGGAGACTCTGACTCCGGTTGTTGTTCAGTAGCGGACGTAGAGGATGCAAGGAGGGTTGCTTCGCAGCTCGGGATTGCCCACCACGTGTTCAACTTCACCGAAGAGTTCGGAGAGAAGGTTGTCGGACCTTACGTCTCCGCGTACTCCAACTCTCAGACACCGAACCCCTGCATCGAGTGCAATCGACACTTGAAATTCGACAGGTTCTTGGAAAGGGCTATCCAACTTGGGTTCGACGCAATTGCGACCGGTCACTACGCAATCACAGAAGAGTCCGGCGGCCGCTACGTTCTAAAGAGGGGAGCGGACCCCGATAAGGATCAGTCGTATGTCCTGTCAATGCTTAACCAATCGCAACTGTCTAGATGCATGTTCCCGCTTGGAACAAAGAAGAAAGCCGAAGTCAGAGAGCTTGCTGAGACTTTTGGATTGCGGACGGCTGCCAAGCCGGACAGCCAAGACGTCTGCTTCATAACCTCTACATCGGGTAGAGCCGGATTCCTGGCCGAGCGCACGAAACTCAGTCCGGGAAGACTGGTGGACATGCATTCCGGTGAGACATTGGGAACGGTCCCCTCCGTTGAGCTGGTTACGATCGGCCAACGCAAGGGTATGGGCTCCGGTACGGGTGGCTTCGCGCAACGCAAGTACGCGGTTTCCATCGACCCTCATACCAAGACCGTGCTGGTTGGTAACCGGGAGGACGTATTGTCCGGGTCGGTCGCGATCAGCGAAACCACCTGGGTTGGTGAGTCACTCCCAGTTGGGTCCGAGATTGAAGCTCAAGTATCTGCGCATGGCATGCCACTGGTGGGTACTTATTTGGGTGACTCGATCATCTTTGCCGAGAAGCAGCGTAAGGTCGCACCGGGGCAAACCGTTGCGATGTATGTGGGCGACGAGGTAGCCGGTTCAGCGATCGCCCAGCGGGAGGATTTCTTGGCAACTAGTCGTGAAGCTGTGTCAACAACAAGTAAGGACGGTTCAGAATGAGGTTGGAAACCGGAAGTACTGCCCCGGCCTTTTCCCTTGAGGATCAAGACGGGAAAAAGGTCTCATTGAGCGACTTCAAGGGACGCAAGGTTGTTGTCTATTTCTACCCTGCGGACGACACCCCCGGTTGCACCAAGGAGGCTTGCCAGTTCAATGACAACCTAGGTGCATTCTCCAGGGCTCAGGTGCCGGTTCTGGGCATCTCTCCCGATGACTCGGAAAGCCACCTGAAGTTCATTTCGAAATACGGACTATCGTTCCCTTTGCTCTCGGACCTCGACCATAAGGTCATGGAGTTATATGGTGCTTGGGGAGAAAAGACTTTGTACGGAAAGAAGTCGGTAGGGGTGATCCGCTCCACCTTCTTGATCGACGAAGAGGGCAAGATCGCTCGTGCTTGGTACAACGTCCGCGCCGACGGGCACGCAGCTAAAGTCCTGGAGGAAGCTCTAGCTTAACGAACCCGCCTGGTTGCGGACTGGATTTGGACAAGGCTCGCGAAAGGCAACTGGGGAGACGACAGGGGAACGTGGCCACGACACAAGAGGCCGAAGAGGTCGCAGCGCTCAGGAGGCTCGTCGACTACCACAACTGGCGTTATTACACGCTCGACGACCCGGAGATTTCGGATTCCGTCTTCGATTCTCTGATTAAGCGCCTCCAAGAGCTGGAGGAAGCTCACCCAGGGCTGCGAAGTTCGGAAAGCCCTACCCAACGCGTCGGCGGCTTGGCGGCCGACACATTCGAGAAGGTCCGGCATCGGATTCCGATGCGCAGTCTCGGTAATGTGTTCAGCCCCGAAGAGTTGGAAGCTTGGGTTGCCCGGACCAAGAGGGGAGTGGGCGCAGCGGTGCTGTCGTCGGCAGGCGGCGACGTTACAGACGAAGAGGCAGAGGTTCTGGACTCGCCGACAGGCCCCTTGGGCTTCACGCTCGTATGCGAACCTAAGTTTGATGGACTTGCCATCTCGATCCGATACGAGGGGGGTCTCTTGACCGAGGCATCCACGCGTGGAGACGGGTTAGTCGGTGAAAACGTCACTGCCAACGTGATGACCATCAAGGGCGTACCGAAGGTCCTGAACCGGATTGGTGACATGCCTGAAGTCATTGAGGTGCGGGGCGAGGTTTATATGAAGATCTCGGATTTCGAAGAGCTGAACAGGCGCCAGGCCGAGCTTGCTGCAGAAGTTGTAGCCAGCGCCAACGAAGTGGAGGCGATCTCGGGCCAGAGGCCGGTGAGGTTATTTGCTAACCCAAGGAATTCTGCGGCCGGTTCGCTCAGGCAAAAGGATCCGAAGGCCACGGCTTCGCGCCCCTTGTCGTTCTGGGCATACGAGATCGGCGACAAAATCGGCGGTCGCGAGGTCAAGAGGCATTCGGAGACATTGCAGCTTCTCAGAGACCTTGGGCTTCCGGTTAATGATCTTGTTGAGACCGCAGAAACGGGCGCTGAGGCTATTTCCTATTGCGCACGGCGGGAAGAGCAACGCCATGCTATGGACTACGAGATCGACGGCGCTGTCTTGAAGGTAGACGAATTGGAGCTTCGGGAGAAACTTGGCTTCACTGCGAAAGCTCCAAGGTGGGCGATCGCTTATAAGTTTGCACCGGACGAGCAAGCTACCAAGCTTCTTGACATCAAAGTATCCATCGGAAGGACGGGCAAGGCGACACCTTTCGCCCAAATGGAGCCTGTGAAGGTCGGCGGGTCCACGGTTGCCGTGGCGACGCTGCACAACCAGGACCAAGTAGCGCTGAAGGACGTGCGGCCGGGCGACACCGTGATTGTTCGCAAAGCGGGTGACGTAATACCCGAGGTTGTCAGACCCGTACTGGAGCTCCGTCCGGATGACCTGCCTTCTTGGCAGTTCCCTACCAAGTGCCCGTCTTGTGGGGCTCCCCTGGTCAGGTTGCCGGGAGAAAGCGACACCTTCTGCACCAATGCGGAGTGTCCCGAACAGAGGATTCAAAGGATCGCCCATTTCGCGTCCAGGGGGGCGATGGACATCGAGGGTCTCGGCGAGAAGCGAGTCGAGCAACTCGTGGAGTCGGGTCTTTTGCGAGACCCAGCAGATATTTACGATCTCAATGCATCCAAGCTCATGGAGCTGGAGGGCTTTAAGCAGCTATCGGCGCAAAACTTGATTGCGGGATGTGAAGAGTCAAAGCGCCGGCCACTCAATCGGCTCCTTGTGGGGTTGGGGATTCGCCATGTTGGTGCAACTGTGGCAGAGCTGATCGCCGATCACTTCGGAACGATCGATGCGATCGAGGCGGCTGAGGTGCCACAGATCGAGATGATTGAAGGCGTAGGGACTGTAATTGCGGAAAGTCTCCATTCGTTCTTCATGCTTGAGGACAATCGAAGACTCATTGCCAGGCTTCGCGAAGCGGGCGTAACGGCAGCTTCAATCGAGCCCATCGGAAAATTGGCGACTTCGGTATCCGGCGAATTAGGGACTGGTTCAGCCGACAAAGCCGGGGAAGCAGCGCCTCCACGGATCCTTGAGGGCGCTGTGATCGTTGTCACCGGAACGCTGGCTAAGTTCACACGGGAGGAGGCCGAGGCAGCGATCAAGGCAAGAGGAGGCAAGTGTCCATCGTCGGTTTCCGGAAAGACCGACTTGGTGGTCGTTGGGGAGTCTCCGGGTGTCTCCAAAGTAAACAAAGCTGACTCGCTCGGAGTTCCAATGGCCGACGAGGAGACGTTCGAGAGAGTGCTTTCCATGGGCTTAGGCGCCATCGGATAACAGTCGGTCCCTGCTGTACGGCCAACTTTTCGAGTGTCCATGCTGTAGGGCCAACTTTTCGAGTGTCCTCGGCATCCGTATGCCCTGGGTCTCGGGCGTTGGTAATCTTGCGTGCAGCGCACATCAACGGCGCGCGAAGGGAGGTCCCCCGTGCAAGCCAACAAAGACGGAAGCTCGCTGGGAGTCGGTGGGGCGACTCTAGTGAGCCAGGATCCTCAAGGGGATCGTCCTAGGGCGAAGTTCCATTCGATGGACGAAGGAACTCAAGAGGACTGGGCGATAATCGCCGGTGAAATGCTCAATTTCTATCCCGGGCTTCCCGATCGGGTTCTGGGACACCTGAAGCTGCTTGACGGAGACTTCGGTGGATTCGCGGTCGATCGCCTCACCCACTCGCTCCAGACGGCGACGAGGGCCTATCGCGCTAACAGAGACGACGAATACGTGCTTTGCGCCCTGCTGCACGACATCGGCGACAACCTGGCCTCGTTCAACCACGCCGATCTGGCTGCAGCGATAGTAAAGCCTTTCGTGGCCGAGCCCTATCACTGGATGGTCGACAAGCACGGAATTTTCCAGGGCTACTATTTCTTCCATTTCATCGGCGCCGACAAGGACATGAGGGACAAGTTCGCAGGCCACGAGCACTTTGACCTTACGGAGGAGTTCTGCGCGGACTATGACCAGGTTTCGTTTGACCCGGCCTACGACACTTTGCCCCTGGAACATTTTGAGCCGCTTGTCAGGGAGTTGATGGCCAGGCCCAAGCGCACCATTTATTCACAGGAAAAAGCTTGATCCTTCCCGCCGTCAGCGCCACTCTAAGTGGTGCTAGTCATATTCTTTTGTACCCAAAAAGTCCAGCTAGAACGTATGAGTACCCTAAATACCTCAATGTAGTTAGGCTTTAGTAATGGCTATGTCTCAGATTGACGAGCACATCGGCCGCGTCGTTGGGGGCCGGTACCGTCTGGTGTCCCCTGCGGGGACCGGCGCGTCCGCTCACGTCTATCTGGCAGAGGACTCCAAACTCTCCCGCAAGGTCGCTGTGAAGTTGCTGCATCCGGCGTTAGCGGAAGACGCTACATTTCTACGTCGCTTCCGCGCTGAAGCGAAGGCTGCGGCTGCGCTTCAGCACCCCAATGTAATGAGGGTGTTTGACTGGGGCGACGACGCCTCCGGGCCGTTCCTGGTTCTTGAGTACTTGGGCGGGGGATCGCTCGCCTCCATGTTCTATTCAGGTAAACGTCTAAGCGTCGAGCAAGCGGTAAAGGTGGGGATTGAGGCGGCCACCGGCCTTGAGTACGCCCACAGGAGAGGCCTGGTCCACCGAGACATCAAGCCCGCCAACCTTCTCTTTGACGAAGAGAGTCGCCTTTGCATCGCCGACTTCGGTCTGGCCCGAGCCTTGGCCGAGTCGGCGTGGACCGAGCCGGTTGGGGCGCTTTTGGGGACCGCTCGTTACGCGTCGCCCTAGCAGGCCAAGGGCAAGGCAACGGACGGGAAGTCCGATGTCTACTCTCTTGGGTTGGTCTTGTATGAGGCTGTGTGCGGGGAAGCGCCTTTTGGAGCGGACACGACCATCGCGACGCTCATGGGCAGGGTTGGCGCGACCATTGAGATGCCGGAGAGCCTTGGAAAGCTGGGGGAAATTCTCTCGCAGGCATGTGCTCCCGAGTTGGACGACCGCCTCGAAGCCAAGGGACTCGAAAAGGCTCTCGAAGAGCTCGCTGCCAAGTTGCCCAAGCCGGCACCTTTGGAGTTGGTTGGGCTTGGTAACGGATTGGATCCCTACCGTTCCAGCGACACAATGCTGGGAACGACGTCGATCGGTAAGCCGGGTAGTGCTGTAGGCACGGGCGGGGCTGCGACGACGGGCGGGGCGCGTGGTGGAAGTGGTGGGGCGGGATCTGGAGATATTTTTGTCCTGCCTTCGGACTTGACGTCGATTGGCGCCGTCGGTTCCGGTGACGCAAATGCCTCTCGGTCGCCCGGCCGGGAGTTTACGAAGCCCTTCGACTACGAGGACTTGAGTGACGGTGGCGAGCGCATGCTTTCAGGGCGCGGCGAAGGTGATGGAGAAGGACGTGGTGGTCGCCGCCCGATTCGCAGGCTCTTCAAGGTGGGTATTCCAATTCTCATCGTCGCCCTTCTGGCCGGCGGTGGTGCTTTCGCATACGAGGCGAAGGTATTCGCTCCGAAGTACAAGCTGGCCGACCTGATGAAACTGACGGTCGGAGAGGCCAAGGCCAAGGTGAAGCACGACCAGTTCAAGGTCGTGGTGACCAAACGGGAGTACAACGCCGGCGTACTACCCGGTCGGATCGCCCAGCAGGATCCGGCGCCCGGAACCCAGGTGGCGCAAGGCGACACGATCAACGTTGTCTTATCCCTCGGCCCCCACATGGTCGGGATTCCGCAGTCTCTCGTAGGCAAGTCGGTCACCGATGCCACGACCATCCTGAACGGCTTGCATCTACAGGTAGGCAACCCGGCCTACGACTACGACGAGAACATCCCTCTCGGGGACGTAATCCGATGGAGCCCGACGGGGAGTGTCGCATGGGGAACCACCATTACATTGGTCCAGTCCAAGGGACCCAAGCCACGTACCATCCCGAACTCGCTTGCCGGTGACACATTCGCCCAGGCTCAGGGCATCCTGCAGCAGATGGGCCTGGTGGCTGCGCAGACCCAGGTCTATTCGAGCACGGTACCTATTGGGCAGGTCGTTGACTCAGACCCACAGCTTGGCTCTCAGGTGGACAGGGGCTCAACCGTAACTCTTCATATCTCCAAGGGGCCACAGATGGTCACCGTGCCGGACGTTCGCGGAGAAAACGTAGATGCCGCCACGGCAGCGCTGGGCCAGGTAGGCCTCCAAGTCTCCAATGTATACGGGTCGCCCAACAAGAAAGTAACCCTGACCAACCCTCCGCCTGGGACTTCAGTGGCGGTAGGAAGTGGGGTTGATCTTCTGACCGGTCCGTAGCCTCCAACTTGACCCGGCGGTCAATTAGTTGCCAAGGTTTCCGGGTGAATAATCTGGGGATCGTAACTCCCGGATTCCAAAAAGAACCACGAAAGGACCTGCCAGGAACATGGGCGCGCTCGATGGACGTGTAGCAATCATTACTGGTGCAGGCCGCGGCATCGGCCGCGAGCACGCACTGCTCTTCGCAAAGGAAGGCGCCAAGGTTGTAGTGAACGACCTGGGCGGATCGCTGGAAGGCTCCGGCGAGGACCGCAGCGCAGCGCAGCAAGTTGCGGACGAAATCATCGCCCTTGGCGGCGAAGCAGTTGCAAACACCGACAACGTGGCCGACTGGGACGGTGGGCAGAGGCTCATCCAGAGCGCCATCGACGCTTTCGGCGACCTCCACGTCCTGGTCAACAATGCGGGCATCCTGCGTGACCGTGTTCTGATCAATATGACGGAGGAGGAGTGGGACTCGGTTATCCACGTCCACCTGAAGGGTCACTTCGTCCCTACCCGGCACGCAGCCGCCTATTGGCGCGAGAGGTCGAAGGCCGGTGAGACGGTGAACGCCTCCGTTATCAACACCTCGTCGACTTCGGGCCTTCTGGGCAACCCGGGCCAGGCCAACTATGGAGCTGCCAAGGCAGGCATCGCCGCCTTCACCATTATCTGTGCGCAGGAGCTCTCCCGCTACGGCGTGCGCGTGAACGCCATTGCGCCCGCGGCACGCACCAGGATGACCGAGGCCACTCCCGGTCTGTCGGATATCGTCCAGGCACCTGGCGCGGACCAGTTCGACTCTTGGGACCCGTCCAACATCTCTCCGGCTGTTGCCTACCTTGCGACCGAGTCCTGCCCGGCAACCGGCAAGACCTTCTTCGTACAGGGCGGAACCGTGCAGCTCATGACCCCTTGGCAGATGGGCGAGAAGGTCGAAAAGCAAGCTCGCTGGGAAGTAAGCGACCTCGCCAATGAGATGAAGGGCATTCTCGGCGCCTAAGCTTCGGCTATGGCCGACGCAGGCGAAGCAGCAAAACCATATCGTTCAACCGGCGATAGCCGTGGGGCTCTGGTGCTCCACGGCTTTACCGGTTCACCTCAGTCAATGCGCCTTTTGGCTGAGGCGTTCGCCGCAGACGGCATGACCGTCGAACTCCCGTTGCTCCCGGGGCACGGTACTTCCCCGGATGACCTTCGCACCAGAACTTTTGCCGACTGGCTCGGCGAAGCCGAAGCGGCCTATTCGAGGTTGTCCGAGGTCTGCGAAGAAATTTTTGTCTGCGGCCTTTCCATGGGGGGCACCCTCACAGCCAAGCTTGGGACTCTCCATCCCGAGATATCCGGTCTGATTCTCGTAAACCCGTTCATCGAGGGACCGGCGGAGAGCTTTTTGGACATTCTGAGGGGATTTCTTGAAAGCGGCGGCGACATCCCTTCGATCGGGTCCGACATTGCCGACCCTGAATCCAAAGAGTTCTCTTACGAGGCGACTCCGGTCGCTCCCCTCCTTTCCCTCTCCGAGGCCGCCATAGAGTTGCAGCCTCAGCTTGGGAAGATTGACTGCCCTACAATTCTTTTCACCTCCAAGCAGGATCATGTGGTCCCGCCATCGACGGCCCACGTAGTACTGGAGGAGTTCGGGGGGCCGGTGGAGCAAGTCGAGCTGGAGCGCAGCTATCACGTTGCAACCCTCGACTACGACTCTCAATTGATAATCGACCGTTCGTTGGAGTTCATGCGCCGCATTCACAACGAAAAGGCCGACCACACCGGCGAGGTGAGCGCTGGATGACAGTGCCGCTTTTCTTCCTTCCGAGCTCCTCGGCAAGCGATTCCCCCACGACAATCTTGCTGATTGCGAAGCACTCCATCGACATCCCCAGGCCATTCGTCGACATCCTCGTGACGTCCATAGACTTTCCCTCAAGGTAAATAGGCATCGGAGCCGCATTATGAATTCACCCAATCCCACAGGGACTCCACCGATCTCGGCAAGCGAGGTTGCGCACGTCGCACGGCTCGCCAGACTGGATCTGAGCCCGCAGGAACTTGATTACTACACCAGCTCGCTGGCGGTGATTATCGACCACGCAGGCGCAATGTCCAAACTGGATCTTGAAGGCGTCCCTCCGATGTCTCATCCATTCGCCATTTCAAACGTCTTGCGGGAGGACGTGGTGG
>DAIDIS010000082.1 GCA_027451785.1 Acidimicrobiales bacterium | reverse complement strand
TTTTTCGCCGGTGCCTTCTTCGCGGCCGTAACCTTCTTCGCCGCTACCTTCTTGGTTGTGGACTTCTTTGCCATTGCTCTGCTCAAGTTGTCGACCCCTTCGTTGGCATCGGTTTCGGACACTTTATTACGGTTTTGCGTCAAACCTGCGGCTTTCTTCGGCAAAACCCTTCTGATCCTTGAAGTGTGACCGATCTCCGCTTCAACTGTTTCTGCGCTTGGAGTTCCGCTGATGGCCTCGAAACCGGGCAGCGCAAGCTCAATTCCGCGTCGCTGAGCGTCGAAGGCCTGGACTACGAAGTCGCGCTTCTCACCCTTTGTCAGCACCTTCCTGGCGCTTGTGGGAGGCGGGTTCCCCATTGCCGACAGTGGCAAGTAACAGCGGGTTCCTCCAACCATGATGAATGATCCATGAGACACAAAGCCGTCTACTTCCCCGCTTACCGTCGAGCCGAGTTGATGTTCGGCAACGAACGAGACAAACGCTAGAGGCTCATTTACAGCCTGAGGCGGGGGACCGACGCCACGCTTGCGTCGCTTACGCCCGGAAGTCTTTGCTTCCGGCTTCACCGCCTCTTGCGTCGCGGCCTGGATTGCCTTTGCCACCTTCTTGCCGACTTTGTCCCGCAAACGCGCTTCCTTGGTGGACATCCGGCTCTTGGGACCCCTTACCGGGGTGCGAGGCGTGAAGATCCATCCGACGCCTGGGACACCTTTGCCGCCCAGCAGCCGACCTGTATCAAAAAGCCACTCGTGCTCACCGTGAAACTCCTGGAACGAGTCGTTGGATAAAACGGTTGCCCCGGATTTCTCGGCAATCCTGAGTAGGAATGCATCTCCCCTACCGAGAGCTCCGGCGGGCGGGGATATTACTTGTCCCGAGGACTGTATCTCGTCGAACTCCGCTCTTTCGGACTCTTCGATCCTATGGGAGAAGGTGGCGTCGACAACGATAATCACCTCCACCTGTGGGAACTCTCGCCGGAGATCCGCCACGGCTTCCTTCAGCTGAGCGAGGCTGGGCGTAGATCGCCCTTCGGTGGCGATATTGGAACCATCTACGACAATGTGCGATATGGACATTCAGTTTTTCAATGTTCTCTTCGATCGGGTCACTGACAAGGCACAAGCTCCCCACCTACGAGTAGCCTTAATCACTGATGAATGAATCTATCGAGACTAGCCGGGGTAATGCCCAATTCAGGGCCGTGTTGTTCGACTTCGGTGGTGTCATCATGTCGAGCCCTTTCGACGGCTTCGCTTCATACGAGCGGAAAAATGGCCTCCCTGAAGGCATTATCCGGACCATCAACTCGAATAACCACTTGGACAACGCATGGGCCCGGCTCGAACGAGGCGAGACCGACTTCGACACATTCGTGACCACTTTCGAGGCTGAAGCCCTTGCGCTTGGCCACCGAGTCAACGCTGTCGAGATGCTGATGGAGGTCCGGGGAGAGATACGCCCGGAGATGGTGAATGCCGTCAGTATCTGTAAGGAACACTTCAAAACGGGCCTTCTCACCAACAATTTCCCTATTGGCGCTCACGACAGGCACGGCGGCGAGGACTTCGAGAGCCTTTTTGACTTGATACTTGAGTCACACAAGGCGGGAGTCAGGAAACCCGATCCGAAGTTCTACGAGATTGCGTGTTCCGAGCTCGGCATCCACCCGACCGAGGCGATCTTCCTCGACGACCTTGGTATCAACTTGAAGCCCGCGAGGCAGATGGGAATGACGACCATCAAGGTCACCGATCCCGGCCAAGCCATCTCTGAGCTGAGCGGCCTGATCGGCATAACCTTGGATGGCAATGGCATCGGCACCACTGACGGATAGTCGGCACCCCTGACGCTTAGTAGCCTGCGATGAATCCCATCGGCATGGAGTCCAGTCCGCCTATGACGACTTAGAGTCGATAGACCTTGCTAGCAGGTCGTCAGCCTCCAGAGCATGCAGGGCAGAGCTTCCGGCCGCAGGACTTCCGGACGAGAACCTGGTCACGTGCGTGAGCGACAGCTGCTTGCCGATGAGGCTGTGCAATCGTCCGTGGACGAAGCTCCATGCACCCATGTTCTCCGGCTCTTCTTGAAGCCAGACCACTTCCGTTGCTTTGGAATACTTAGCCAGGGTCGCCTCAAGCTCTGCCGCTGGCCACGGATAGATCTGTTCCAGCCTCACAATCGCTACAGCCTGGGCGCCAACCTTTTCCTTGCGGGCGATCGCGTCGTAGGCGATCTTGCCGGAACAAAGCACCACTCGTTCGACCATGGACGGATCCGCCAACGGGTCGTCGACAACCGTGAGGAAACTGCCTTGGGTCAACTCATCGACACTGGATCGAGACGTTCTGGCACGAAGAAGTGACTTCGGGGTCATGATAACCAATGGCTTGACGATCGAGCTCTCCAGCCTTCTGTGGACCTGTGCACGGATCAAGTGAAAGAACTGGGCGGCTGAGGTCGGGTTTGCGATTATCATGTTCCCCTCGGCAGCCATGTCCAAGAATCGCTCGAGCCTCGCAGAGGAGTGATCCGGCCCTTGTCCCTCGTATCCATGAGGAAGTAAGAGCACAAGACCCGAAGATTGTCCCCACTTGGACTCCGCCGACGCTATGAACTCGTCAACGATGATCTGAGCGCCGTTGATGAAATCACCAAACTGGGCTTCCCAAGCGACTAGGGCGGAAGGATTCCCGATCGTGTACCCGTACTCAAAGCCGAGAGCCGCATACTCCGAAAGCAGTGAGTCGTAGATGGCGAACCTACCGAGATTCGCATCGGCTTCGCTATGCCCGGTTCTGCTGGGATCGGAGGAAGTCGAGAGGGACCTTTGCGAGTAAGGCTGTCCGGTTGAAGCCGTGCGCGCAGCTCGAACCGCCTCTTCGATCGGGCAATACTCCTTGCCATCTTTGTAATCGATCAGAACGGCATGCCGGTGGCTGAATGTTCCCCTCCTGGTGTCCTGACCAGCCAGGCGGACGTCGGTGCCCTCCTCCAGAAGGGTCACATAGGCAAGTGCTTCGCCCAGGGACCAATCGACCAACCCGTCCGCATATAGCTTGTGGCGGGACTCGAGCTGCTTGGCAAGCTTCGGGTGAACGGTGAAGTCTTCAGGGATGGCATGAAGCGCTTCAGTGGCTGCATCAAGGATGGATCTCTCGACGCCCGTAAGCACTTTGGGAATGTGAGAGAAGGCCGGTGGAGGCGGAAGTTCTGTAATCTTGGGCGGTGCAGACGAACGCGTTTCGTCCAATGCGACCTGAAGGCGGGCCTGAAAATCCTCCAGGGCCTTTTCGGCCTCTTCCATTGTTATGTCCCCACGCCGGACGAGCGCCTCGGTGTAGAGCTTCCTCACCGAACGATGGTGTTCGATGTTCTCGTACATCTGGGGCTGGGTGTAGGACGGCTCGTCACCTTCGTTGTGCCCGAACCTGCGATAGCAGACCATGTCGATGACGACGTCTTTGCGGAACTCGTTCCGGAAGGCCAAGGCAAGACGCCCGACCCTTACGCAAGCCTCGGGGTCGTCTCCGTTGACGTGGAACACGGGCGACTGCACCATTTTGGCAACGTCGGTTGCATAGAACGAAGAGCGTGCGGCATTGGGGTTGGTTGTGAATCCGACCTGGTTGTTAATGACCAGGTGGATTGTGCCGCCCGTTCGGTATCCCTTCAAACCGGAAAGGTTAAGGGTTTCGGCAACTACGCCTTGACCGGCAAACGAAGCGTCCCCGTGAATCAGGATCGGAAGCACGGCATATGCCCAGTCATCGACTTCGCCTTTTTGAAGAGCAAGATCCTGATGAGCGCGAGCCAGACCCTCGACTACTGGGTTTACCGCCTCAAGGTGGGATGGGTTCGAGGCCAATGTCACAGGGATTTCAAGCCCTGAGAAACCACAGAATTTTCCTGCGGCGCCCTTGTGGTACTTAACGTCCCCGGATCCTTGCACGGTGTTGGGATCGAGGTTTCCCTCGAACTCACCGAACATCTCCGAATACGACTTGCCGACGATGTTGACCAAGACGTTGAGTCGCCCACGATGAGCCATGCCCATCACCGACTCCGCTATTCCCGTCCTCGCCGCCTCGTCGAGGATCGCTCCAACCAACGGGATGGCCGACTCGCCACCCTCCAAGCCAAAGCGTTTCTGGCCTATGTAGCGCGTGTGGAGGAATTTCTCGAATGCCTCCGCTGCGTTCAGGCGTTCCAGGACGTAACGCTGCTCGTCTTTTTGAAGATCGGTAGGCACGCCCTCCATGCGCTCTTGAATCCACCGCTTCTGGTCTGGATCCTGGATGTGCATGTACTC
>DAIDIS010000081.1 GCA_027451785.1 Acidimicrobiales bacterium | reverse complement strand
CGCCCTTTTCGACTGCGAGCTTCAGTGCTCCGGAAAGTGGTCCCCTGGCAAGCCTAATCGTATTGGGCGACAAACCCTTGGGAGGGAGCTTCTTTCCGTCGTCTCCGGGCAATCGCTTCACCGCACCTGATTTGGCGAGCGTTCTTTGCCATGCACGTATGACTTCTTTGTCGACTGACCGAACCTTCATGGCTCCTAAGTGAGGACGGACGTAGTCCCGGGCGTATTGGCTGTAGTCGAACCTGGTCTTGGGGCTGAGCTTGCCGTCTGCCTCCAATCCCTCGAAATACTCGTCTAATAGCTCGTTTACGGTCATCCCGGATGCGACCGGCTTCAGCTCTTTACGGTCGACCTTGGTGAGCAGCTCTCTCCTAGCCCTGGCCGCTTCCGAAGCAGACTTGAATCCCCGCCGGGTTATCTGGTCTCGCTTGCCGGTCAAGGGATCGCGCCCCACCGTGATCTTTACGTACCATCCGCCCTTCGCGTCCTTGTAGACGCCTTCTGGCCTAGTGGGCACCGCCTTACCTCCACTGTTCGAGAAGCCTCTTGAGAACAGCTCCGGTTCTCAGAGCTTGCTTTGGTTCTCAAGATGTTCTCACGAAGCGGCAGTTGGGTTCCATCCACCAGGCAAAATGTGCCCCCCACCTGCACTTACCTGGCGCGCTCGGAGGGAGTCGAACCCCCAACCTTCTGATCCGTAGTCAGATGCTCTATCCATTGAGCTACGAGCGCTGGTTTACTGCTTGGGTACGGAATAAACGTGCAGTTGGCGAAAACTGCTGGTCCCGTAGACCAAGAGTTAATACTTTACCCAGATTTGCTTCAGGCGACATTTCTCCACCCACCGAGGCATTAAGGTATCTCGCTTCATGTTTCCCCTATTGCCAAGGACAATCCCCCTCTTGCCAATTCGCACCCGTATTCCCGGCGCGAGGCCAGACCACCCCTTCAAACTGCGCTGAAACCTCGATGGAGCGGCGAATTCAGGTCCCGACCCAGGCCTGTTATCCCTTTGTGGCATCGTCACTGCCTTAGTCAGCGTAATTCCGCGTAATATTGCCGGAGCCCGCCTCGCTTCGTGATGGCCTGGCCGTTGGATTGGAGGCACGATCCGTGAAAGACCAAATAGTTGAGTTGCTGAAAACCGAATGGAATTCGATTGCAGAACTTTGCAGTGACTTGACCGATGCAGAGTGGGAGCGCTCGACAGACTGTCCTGGATGGACCGTTCGGGACCAAGTGTCTCATGTGATCGCCATCGAGCGAACGCTGATGGGAGAGCCGGAGCCGCAGGGCTTTGAAGAGGCGAAGCTGGCGGAGCACGTCAAGAACCCTGTTGGGGAGCTCAACGAAGCTTGGGCAGCATCCAGAAGACCGCTTTCAGGCGCAGAGGTCTTGAAGGAGATGGTCGATGTCACCAACCAGCGTTTGGCGATTATCGAGAAAATGACGGAAGAGGAGATGGACAAAGTCGGTTGGTCACCGATCGGCGAGGTCCCGTTTAGCGTTTCGATGTCGGTGAGGGCCTTTGATTGTTGGGTACATGAACAAGACATAAGGCGGGCGATAGGTAGGCCTGGCCATATGACCGGGGTGGCCGCCGAGAATGCGATTGACAGGATCGTCATGGCTCTTCCCTTCGTGGTCGGGAAGAGATCCGGTGCGCTTGACGGCCAAAGCGTCTATTTCCGGGTAACCGGCCCTACTACTCGGGACGTAGTGGTGGTGATGGAGGATGGCAAGGGACGGGACGCCAGCGCTGATCCGATTCTCGGTACGGCCAAGGCAACTTCCACGCTTTCGATGGACACCGAGACCTTGGTTTGCCTGGGTTGCGGACGCTGGGACCCCGAACAGGCGATATTTCAGGCAAAAGTCGCAATTGAGGGCGATGTGGAATTAGGCCAGAAAGTGGTACACAACCTTAACTTCATGTTCTAAGGGCCCCGGCCAACACCCTCTTCAACCTCCCGCAAACCCGCATTTCAACCTCCGGCCAACACCCCCTTCAACCTTCGGCAAACGCGAATTTCAACCTCCGGCCAACACGCCTTTCAATCTTGAGTACGTATCAGAGTCAAGCCCGAGGATCTCTTCAACCCACCGGAGGGCGAGGTCTCGGTCTATTTCGGTACCCCAGGAGACTATGGCGTCGATGTCGAGCCAGTCTTTTGGCCTGTCGAATACTGCCTTGCACACGATCAAGTGTTCGGGAGCGAGTATTGGAATCTCGATTTCGCCGAAGGCAACCGTTCGTTGAAGTTCCATCATTTCGTGGTGCAATCCAAGGGTGGCGAAGAACAAATCCAAATATGTATCGTCCCAGACGAGCCTGACTTGGCCGTCTCGCTCGATTGAGATCCTGTCGGAATCGGTAACGGTTACCCCAATATAAACGAGGCTTTTCAGCACCGGTCCTGCGTTGTCGGGCGACAGCGTGATGTTGAGGTCGATGTCAGCCGTTGCCCTCGGGCTTCGGTACCACGACAGAGCAATGGCACCGCCGAACTGGTGGGGAATCCGCATCGAATCAAGTAACTCGTGTACGGCAATCACCTTGGAAACCAAGCCCTGAATGTGGGACACGTGCCCATCGCTGGCTGGCAAGAATCAGAACCTTGTCGAATCGGGAGCGGTCAATGCTTCAGCAATGTGAGCTTCGCCAGTGGTGGAAAGGCGAGCGGCTCGAAGGGCCTTTTGGGAAGAGATCGGGAAATCTCTTCGGCAAGATCCAGAAGATCGATAAGCGACTTGCCTGGCGAAGGTGATGCGGGAAGGCGGGAGTTGTCTAGGACCCTGGCCATCTTTTTGGAGCTGTTGACGAATCGATCGTAGTCCCACTGCCCTTCGTCGAACCCTGTCGAGTCAACGAGCGAAACTCCAGCCTTGGCCGCTGACTTCAACACGGACTCCGAGTTGAATTTCCTGGACGCTCGCCTGGACGCAGACTCCATGACCGAGGTTGTGAGAACAGAAAAATTGGCAAGGGTGCGCGATCTTGGCCCCGAAGCAGTGAGCACGGACTCCCGGATCTCGAAGCGCCCACTGGGCCTGGACACGACGTATGCCATACCGACTCCTTGTAGAGCCTCTCAATTCCTGAGGCTGTATACCCACTATTCTACTCCCGGATACCCACTATCGCTAGTGGGTTAACTTCAAGGGACTTCCGGTCAGCAGGCTCGCGTCCGGGATTGGGCCACCCATTGCACCTCAGGCGAACTCCCTGCAAGCGGCCCAGTCGAGTTCCCAGGACTATCCTTCGAGCCGCGTCTGGACACTTTCACGCAGCCGTCGTTTGTGGGTCTTGAGCCTCCGGGAGATCATCGACAAGTCCGGAACCCGCGTTCGCTGACTCGATTCCGAGAGCAAGGTCGAGCACCTCCGAGACCGTATTGGCCAGGTGAAATGTCATCGCATTGCGAACGGCTTCGGGTACATCCTCTAGATCGGGCCCGTTGCGTGCAGGAAGAATCACTTCGGTGAGTCCTGCCCTATGAGCGGCCAGAACCTTCTGTTTCACCCCTCCGATCGGAAGCACTCTCCCTTGCAAGGTCACCTCGCCGGTCATACCCACCGAAGGAGTTACCGGCCTACCTGTGAGAAGGCTCACAAGGGCAGAGGTCAAGGTTATGCCCGCAGAGGGCCCGTCCTTAGGTACTGCGCCGGCCGGCACGTGGACGTGGAACCGCCTACCGCTAAAGGCAGCGGAATCGATGCCCAGCTCTTCGGCGTGCGAGCGAACATAGGACAGGGCAATTTCAGCTGACTCCTTCATCACCTCGCCTAGCTGACCGGTGAGAGTGAGGCCTTCGTTTCCTTCCATCGAGCTTGCCTCGATATAGAGGACATCGCCTCCCGCGCCGGTTACTGCAAGTCCTGTAGCGACCCCTGGAACAGTTGTGCGGTTGATCGCCTCGAAGAAGAACT
>DAIDIS010000080.1 GCA_027451785.1 Acidimicrobiales bacterium | reverse complement strand
CGTGCGTAGTCTGCACGGTCCTGCATTACCTGTTCCGGCGCTACATAGTAAGGAATACTCAATTGCCTGCCCCTGTTGATTTCTTGCCGGCCCTACTGGAAGCAGCCTTTTTCGTTGCCGTGGCGCCGCCCGGGTTTTCCGGACCACTCGACTTGGGGCTTTCGAGCCGCGAGTTACGCTCTTGAAGTATTTCGGTAAATACTTCAGCCAGCTCGTCTTCGTCGAGCTTTTTGAATCCATCTTTAGTGATTGTCGCAACGATCGGGTAGATGCCCCGTGCTGGATCTGGCCCACCTGTTGCAGCGTCCTCCTCTGCCGCTTCGAAGAGGGCCTTCACTGCCAAGCGCACTGCATCCCGCTCCGCTAATCCGACTCTGTATCCGAGCTTGATGGTGCTCTTCGCATCCCGACCTCCGGAGCCGGTTGCGTGGAACTCGGTCTCTTCGTACCTACCGCCGGTGACGTCGTAGCTGAAAATCCGGCCTTCCTGCCGAGACTGGTCATATCCAGCAAACAGCGGGATGACAACAAGACCCTGCATGGCCATCCCTAAGTTGGCCCGAATCATCTGTGAAAGCTGGTTTGCCTTCCCTTCCAGGGAAAGGACCAAACCTTCGACCTTCTCGTAATGCTCCAATTGCGTCTGAAAGAGGCGGACCATCTCGACGGCAGGACCTGCCGCTCCAGCTATGGCAACTCCTGAATGGCTGTCCGCAGGGAACACCTTCTCGATTTTGCGGTGAGCAATAGAAATCCCTTCGGTGGCCCTCCGGTCTCCGGCCATCACCGTTCCTCCGGCGAATCGCAAAGCGACAATCGTCGTTCCGTGAGCGACGGAAATCCCCCCTTCTTGGTGATTGCCGAACGAGGGGTAGCCCGCAAAGTCGGCACTGTGAGCGAATCCTCGAGAAACTGCCGCATCCGGAGCGCTCAAAGGATCGACTCCGCTAGCAGCCAGCCGGTTCAAAAGCAGCGCGAAGTTTGGACCGGGATCATCGGTTGTAGAGAAAAATGGCAGGTTCATAAGGGTTGGTTACTCCCCACCCTTCTGCACATAATTTCGCACGAACTCTTCTGCGTTATCCTCCAGCACCTCGTCTATCTCGTCCAACAGCTCATCCATTTCAGCCTTCAGGGCATCGGCTTTCTGAGTGCCCTGTGCGGCCTCCTCTTCCACTTCGGTATCGGTCCTGCTTGGAGCGGACCGCTTCTTCAATTCTCGTTCTGCCATGTTTCTCTCCTAGGAGCCCAACCTCTCGAGTAGCTCGGCTGGACTCGAACATCCTTCTAATAACTTATCGACATGTGCGGCGGTTCCTCTTAGGGGATCCATCATAGGTACTCGTCGCAACGGGTCAGTACCAAGATCGAAAACCAATGAGTCCCAGTTTGCTGCGGTGATTGAGCTGGACCATAACTTTAGGCATCTTCCCCTGAAATAGGCCCTAGTGTCGTGTGGTGGCTCATCAATAGCGGCGATTACCTGCTCTTCCTCGACCAACCGTTCCATACCCAGACGTTGATAAAGGGACTTCGCCGGACGCAGGTCGTGGTATTGCAGGTCCATCGCGGCAATCCTGTCGCTCGATAGTGGAATACCATGCCGTTCGGCATAAGCGGTCAAAAGTCGGTACTTGGCAACCCAGTCGAGTTGGTTCGCAAGCTCCATTGGGTCTCGCTCCAGGGTTTCAAGGACTCTTTCCCACCTGACCATAACTTCATTCGAGGAATCCTCGTCACCGATGCAGGCAAGTCCTCTCTCGAGTTGGTATTTGCGAGCGAGCTCAAAAAGCTCCCATTGGAGCTCAAGCGCTGTCGCCTTTCGTCCCGACGCCAGATCGAGCGGCTCCGAAAGAGTTAGATCGCACGAAACTTGCCGAATGGCCTTAACCGGGTGGGCCAGGGAAACGTCGGTCTTTGAAAGCCAGTCGTCTTCGATCATGGCCAGAACCGCTGCGGTCACCCCCACCTTTAAGAAGGTGGCGACCTCCGATAAGTTTGCGTCTCCTACGATTACATGAAGTCTCCGATACTTTTGCGCATCACAATGCGGCTCGTCCCTCGTATTTACGATAGGCCGCTTGAGTGTCGTCTCAAGACCGACTTCCTCTTCGAAGAACTCGGCTCTTTGGGTGAGTTGGAATTCGGGATCCATCCCTTCGCCAAGCCTGGTCTCGTGTCCAACCTTGCCCGCGCCTGTGTAAATTTGGCGAGTAACGAAATGGGTAGTGATGTTCTTTACGACCCTGGAGAATGGAACCTGACGATCCATAAGGTAATTCTCATGGCAACCATAAGAATTTCCCTTGCGATCAGAATTGTTCTTGTAAACGACGATTCGGCCCTGGTCCCCATATAGCGCTTCAGCGGCCCGCATCGAACGTCGGAGGATCTCTTCACCGGCCTTGTCGTATAGGAGCACCTCTCTGGCAGATGTGCACTCCGGCGACGAGTACTCGGGATGAGCGTGGTCAACGTAGAACCTTGCCCCATTGGTCAATACTGTGTTTACCAAGTGAGTTTCGACTTCGGGGGGCGAAGCACTCTCTTCAGCGAACCCCCTGGCGTCGTTACCGGGGGTTTCATCGACGAAGTCCCAATCGACCTTCCGTTGCGCATGGTTCACGTACGCGTTGATCAGAAGGCTTGAGGCAGTGACCGGGTTTTGCTCCCCGGGCGCTATTGCCTGGATGCCGAACTCAGTCTCAATCCCGCAGATCTTGGGAACAGCCATACCCCGACCTTATCCCCTACTGTCGGTATCAGGAATCAAAGATATTGACCCGTCCCGACGCGCTCTATTGCCCGGCCTCCGGAGGCATCCTTGCCCTCTGTCAAAAGAGTGCGGACGTAGACGATCCGTTCGCCCTTCTTGCCCGAGATCCTGGCCCAGTCATCAGGGTTGGTTGTATTCGGAAGGTCTTCATTCTCCTTGTACTCCCTTCGGATCGACTCCAAAAGGTCCTCAAGACCAATTCCCTTGCGGTGACCGGCTATAGCTCGCTTGATCGCCAGTTTCTTGGCGCGCCTCACTATGTTCTCGATCATGGCACCCGACGAGAAGTCCTTAAAGTAAAGAATCTCCTTGTCGCCATTCTGGTAAGTGACTTCGAGGAATCGATTGTCGTCCGTATCCTTGTACATGTCGGCGACGGTCGCTTCGATCATTGCCTGACACGCCTTTGCAGGATCGCCTCCCCCTCTTGAAGCAACTTCATCTGGGTCGATCGGAAGGTCGGGTGTCAGATAGCGTGAGAAGATTTGTATCGCCGCTTCCTCGTTGGGACGCTCAATCTTAATCTTTACATCGAGACGACCAGGACGAAGTATGGCTGGATCGATCAAGTCCTCCCGGTTCGATGCACCGATAACAATGACGTTCTTAAGCGTCTCCACTCCGTCGATCTCTGCTAGGAGTTGAGGGACAACCGTCGATTCCATGTCGGAGGATATGCCGGTTCCTCTTGTCCTGAAGAGTGAGTCCATCTCGTCAAAGAAAACGATGACCGGAACGCCTTCCTCGGACTTTTCGCGAGCTCGCTGGAAAATCAGCCGTATCTGACGCTCCGTCTCGCCCACGTACTTATTGAGCAGTTCCGGGCCTTTCACGTTTAAGAAATAGCTTCGCACCGATCTGTCTGAATATGCCTCGCTTACCTTCTGGGCTAGAGAGCTGGCAACGGCCTTGGCGATCAAGGTCTTGCCGCAACCTGGCGGGCCATACAAAAGAACGCCCTTGGGCGCCGGCAGCTTGTGCTCCACGAACAGTTCGCGATGTAGGAATGGGAGTTCAACGGCGTCGGTGATTGCTTCGATCTGCTCGTCGAGACCGCCCACATCTTCATACGAGATATCCGGAACTTCTTCGAGAATCAACTCGTCAACCTCGGGACGAGGAAGTTTCTCCAGCAGTAAGCCGCTCCTGACATCCATTAACACCCAGTCGCCCGAGCGAATCTTCTCGGTCAGCAAGGGGGTAGAAATCTCGGCAACTCGCTCTTCGTCCGCTCTCCCGGTAATGATTGCCCTCTGCCCGTCCTCCAAGACTTCTCTTACCGTTACGATTTCACCTGACTTCTCCAGTCCCCTGGCCATTATCACGGTGAAGGACTCGTTCAAGACGACTTCTTGGCCTCGGTCGAGTTCGTCGGGATTGATCGACGGGTGCAAAGAGACCCGCATCTTGCGCCCCGTGGAATAAATATCGACAGTGCCGTCGTCATTCGACGAGAGGAAGGTCCCGTATGCCGATGGCGGCTGCGAGAGCTTATCGACCTCTTCTCGTAGGGCAGCAATGTGATCCCTTGCCTGTCCAAGAGTGAACGTAAGCTTCTCGTTCTGCGAAACAGCCTGGGCGAGTTGGCCCTTCACTTCGAGGAGCTTCTCCTCAAGCGTACGCACTCGTTTCGGTGCCTCCTGAAGCCTTCGCCTCAGTGAAGCAATCTCGGCCTCTAGCGCCTGGACGTCACCGGCAATACCGGACGGATCCTGCTCCAGGTCGGAAAGCTCCCCATGGGATTCCTGTTCGGACGTTGGAATCACCTCCTTGCTACTAACCGCAACATACACCCGTCATGTACTAGATCGGGTGTCAATCCGGTTCTATTGATGCAATCTTTGCAATACCTTCCGAACATCTTCGTATCGCATGCTTACAAACCTAGCCCGCGATGGCCGGATTCCCGGAAAAACAGTCGACAGTCAACGATTCCGGTGACCGATGCCGTACAGCGCGCCGGATCATTCGGCCAAGATTGCCCAATTCGGGTATTGTTTCGTTAAGTTTCCTTATAGTTACCGATATTCCGAAAGAGGCAAACCGGATGAAGGTCTGGATCGACCAGGATCTATGTACAGGCGACGGGCTCTGCGAGGAGATCGCGCCCGCAGTTTTCACATTGCTGGACGATGGTCTTGCCTATGTCAAAGAGGGAAACGATGTCCACAACAACCCTGGTGGGCAAGCAGGAATGGCTGTAGTTCCGGCGGATCTTGATGACGCAGTTGTTGAAGCAGCCGAAGAGTGCCCCGGGGAGTGCATCTTCATCGAGAGGGACTGAATCCCTCTCTGTCCGAAATTAGGTGTCTGTTCCGGGTCACTTCCTAGCCCCGGAACGGACTTGAACCGCTGGCTCTAGACGTCATTCGCTAATGCAGGGCCCGGTTCCCACCGGGGTGAATGACGTTGAGTTATATACCGTTGTCACTTCTTGGGTAGTCAAGGCGTACGAAGTATCCGGTTGGTCCGGTGCAATTGCAAACGCGACCCCCATCACCTTGCCCTGGGAGTCAATCAACGGTCCTCCCGAGTTACCTGGGTGGAGTTGGGCTGCGAGAATCAGAACGTCCCTGGACGTATTTTGGGCGTTGTAGAGGTCGCGTCCGATCGCCGTTCTCTCGCGGGCGATCTCAGCCGGCGAGACTACGATTTGGTCGACTCCGCCGGGATGTCCTATTACGGCGCCCAACTCTCCCGGTACCCCAACGGAAAGGCCCAACGGTACCTCCGACGGGTCCACCTCAGACAATGTCGGTACCGAAAGAACAGCTATATCGATCTTCGGGTTGAACGCTATGACGATGGCCTCAGCCCGCTGGCCGTTGGGAGTCAATACAAAAGTCCTGGCCTCGCCGGCAACAACGTGGGCATTGGTGATAACCAGGTCCTTTGAGAATGCGACGAACCCGGAACCCTCTTGAACCCTATTGCAAGCGATACCGGTGACTTTGACGGTGGACTGTTCGGCCTTTTGGATTACCGAGGAGGTGAGAACCTGGCCTTGTGGAGGTGCGCCCACGTTTGGCGACGCCGCGATGTTTGCGTAGACCAGAGGGAAGTCGCTGGAGCCGATCAGCTTTTTCAATTCGTCCAGAGCGGATGGAGGGTTGGGGGTATTTCGACCTATTGCTTGGACTATGGCCGATTGGCGAGTCACCCTCGAAACCACGCCCGGCACATTTGCAGACATAGGTATGAATAGCCATACGACGGCCAGAACCAAGACGATCCCAGTGATTGCCGCTAGCGTCTTATCGAAAATCGCCAGTGGTCCCCTTGTTACCAGCCTTGCCAGTTTGCTCTCAAGCGCTAGGCCAAGCCCCTGGAAAGCGAGAGCGGTTATTGCCAGTACCGCGACCGCCAAGAGTAGACGCTCCTTCTGATTTGTCGTATTGACCAATCTCACCACAGGAGCTGAAAGACGGGCTCCAACAACCAGACCGACAAAAAGTGCGATCCAAGACACTCCCCTGGAAACAAACCCCAGCCTGAACCCGGCCATGGCCGCAGCCGCCATGCATAGGACCAGGAAGTAGTCGAGGATGTTCACGGCAGCTCACCGGGACGTGTCGAACCCGTATATCGGGCATGAGTTATAAATCCAGTGTGAGCAACCATCCTGTGGTCTGGGCGAACCGACCTTGCCTCCACGTGCCACGTGCGATGCAGCACCTCGAAAGTCTCCACAAGCCCGAATGGACCCCTTGCCAACTCTTTCTGTAACTCGGAAACCTGAGTGATCCCCGGCAAATAGCTCACGATTGTCCCTCCGCACGCAAGTTTCCCCGGCAGGTGCCTAAGGACCCGCCATGGCTCAGGCAGGTCAAGCATCACTCGGTCGAACCCCACCAGGTCGATTCCATCGTAGATATCCCGGACCTCTACGGAATATGAGGACAAGGCGTCCTCGCCCAGGACCAGCCTCACATTCTTGGTCGCTCGATTCCGGAAGTCCTCCCTCAGTTCGTATCCGGTCACTATGGCCCCAGCCCGCAGGAGAGCCATAGAAAGGGCGCCGGATCCCACACCCGCTTCGAGGACTCGCGCGCCTGGGTAGATATCACCCGCCATCAACATCGCCGCCAAGTCCTTGGGGTAGATGACCTGAGCGCCTCGCGGCATTGTCAGCACCGACTCGGCAAGTGAAGGGCGAACTGCCACAAAGTTTGCCCCGCCAGTACTCTTAACCGACGAGCCATGGGGCACTCCCACCAGGTCACCCAGCTCAATGTGACCCGAATGGCAGTGGAATTTCTCATTCTCGGCAACTTCAACCATATAGAGCCTCGATTTGGCGTCCACCAAAAGCGCCCGGTCACCGATTGCGAAACAATCTCCGCTGTTTACCGACAAGTTACTTGGATCTATTCTTTCGCTTTCGGCGAGACTGGCTCGCTGTTCCTCCGCTGGGACTGGACACGACAAGGCTCTCGGAACTCGTTCCATGCGAGATAAGAAGCTGCTCACCAGGTCGTATCTCCGCACGGTACACCACTTTTTCCCCTGATGCCTTGCGTATCAGTCGAAAGACCATTGCGAGCGCACCTATTACAACCCAATTTCTGTTACCGCCCATCACGCCGCGATTCCAAGCGCTCTTTGTCAAATAGGAGATTATCCGGTCCACGTATATTCCGTTCTAGGAGTTACAGTCGCTATTCGGCGCTCCTGGGCAAGCCTGCGCCGGCCCTCTATCGGCGTCAGACCCGCCGGATTTCAATGAATGCCTGCTTGCGATTACCCATCTTCCGGCCTACTAGATAGGCAATAACAACTGCCAGCGCTGTAGCGCCAATGACAACCCAGCTCAAGGTCTGCTTGCTCGAGTCAGCTGCTTCATGCGCTGCGGTATCAAGCAGCCTCAGCTTTGAAGCAATATCCTCCTTGCTAACGCGACCCGGCTCAGCGGAACGACCTACCGATTCCCCCGCAGCTCCCGAACGGGAACCGCCGCTTTGGGGGCTGGACTGTCCGACGACGATGTCATCCGGACTCAGGGATTGATGGGGCAGCCGATTGTCCTTGCTCAACGTTCTCCCTTTTTGCCTTTGGAAACCGCCTTAAGTCCTTTCGAGGCCCCGGCAGCACATAGTCCCGTAATCAACAGGCCGAAAACAACCGTCAATCCGTACGGAGCCCAGGACAGGTGCCCATGAAAGGTCGAGCCGGTTTCGTCCTGCAAGACTCTCAGTACTCCGAGTGACAGGAAGAACACCCCGACGGCGAGCATCAACGAGCCCGACAGTCCAAAAGCGAGATAACGTCCGGCGGCCTTCAGCGGCCCAACCGTTTCCTGCTTCAGGTACGCCAACGAGAGCTTTGCTGCATCCGCAGCAATCTCCTGGGCATCTCTCAGCGAAGTAATGGGATTGAATTCGGTCATGGGTTGGTTCCGTACGCCAATGATCTTATTGCCTCTCTGTCAGGATATACGTGGAGGAGGCCTTGGCCAGAGTCTCTCCTTGCTCCGTCTCCACTGTCGCCTCGACGAAAAGAACCCTGGAGCCGCCGGCAACCACTATTGCCTTGCAAAAGATCGGCTGACCAATCTTAGCGGGCTTGAAGTAGCTGATCTTCATTTCGGCATTGGCGGTATGCACCTTCCTTCCCTTCACCTTTGTCACGGTCGATGCGCCCATTGCAGAATCGGCAAATGCAGCAAGGAACCCCCCTTGGACGACGCCGGCCGGATTGGCAAATCTTTCTTCGGCATCCATTTTCCAGATGGTTATCCCAGGTTCCGGCTTTCCGACGCAAACCATGCCTAGGGTGAGATCGCAATTTGGGGGTACCTGCACCGCCATGAACTTATTCATCCCCTCCGTGTAGGCCGACCTGAATTCATCGGAACAAACTAACGCAATCCTCTTCGTCGTCAGGCGACCTAGAAAGGAGAGACCCAGGACAATGCTTGCGATTGCGGTCAATGGCTCGCGGGCAAGGTGACTACTCTTTAGTATTTGTATGCCTTACGCGTCAGCATTATCGGAACACCCGATTACGTCCCAAGCCATCGGCGAAGCCTGTGGGCAGGTACTTGACACCCTTGGAGGCGAGGTTGATCTTTGCTTCCTATCTGTGACCAGGCCTCACGGTGGAGCATTGGAGGACTGTGCCTCCGTAACCGTAGAAGCACTTAGGCCACGAGCCATGATCGGTTGTGCTGCGGTCTCGGTAATCGGTTCCGGAGTTGAGGTGGAGGACAGCGCGGCGGTTACGCTTTTTGCCTATAAGTCCCCAACCAACGACATCGGAGTGTTACCCGAGATCAAGGCAGCTACGACCAGCCTTCCAATCACGAACAGCTTTGCAACTGGGTCACCGGCTCCGCTGACTCCCGGAGACTGGGAGGAGTTCTTAGGCTTCCCTCCGGCTACGCTCCTATTAATCGGTGATCCGTTCTCGTTCAATGGCGAGGAATTTCTCTCTCAGGCGATGGCGTCAAACCCCAAGTTGCAGATTGCCGGAGGAATGGCGTCGGCGGCTTTCGGTCCAGGAGGCAATCGCCTAGCGTGGGGATCGGATGGAAAGAGCTTCGTGCAGAGTGAAGGGGCGGTTGGAATCTTTTTGGGAGAGAACATCAAGACTCTTTCGGTGGTCTCTCAGGGCTGTAAGCCCGTGGGAAGCCCTTACGTAGTGACTAGGGCCAGAGGCAACGTGATCGAAGAGCTTGGCGGCAAGGCGCCGCTGGAAAGGCTTGAGGAACTACTGCCCCGGCTTTCGGAGGCGGAGCTTGCGATTCTGAATGCAGGCGGGCTGCATATAGGCCGGGTAGTCGACGAGCACCAAACTGACTTTGGTCAAGGTGACTTCCTGGTTCGTAATGTCACGGGAATCATCGCCTCAAGTGGCGCGATGTCAATCAACGATGAGGCCGAGGTCGGGACAACGGTGCAATTTCACCTCCGCGACGCTCTTTCAGCTCACGAGGACCTAGCGAGCACCTTCCAAGGGCGCGAAGCCCAGGGAGCACTTGTCTTCACCTGTAACGGCCGAGGCAGCAACCTATTCGACGAGCCAAGCCACGACGCGATGACGGTCGCCCGTTCGTTCGGGAAGATACCCTCGAGTGGATTTTTTGCCGCAGGCGAATTCGGCCCCGTCGGTAAAAGGAATTTTTTACATGGGTTGAGCGCTTCAGTTGTCCTGTTTGCCGAGGACGACGGTCTCGGCCACAGTTCGCAAATGGAGGGACGTCCGTAATGAGCATCCACTTGGACGGGTTCGACGACATTGATGAACTTTGTGTAAACGTAGTGCGGGGAATCGCAATGGATGGCCCGGCGAAGGCCAATTCAGGCCATCCCGGTACAGCAATGGCACTTGCCCCACTTGCACACGTCCTATTTACCCGAGTCATGAATCACGATCCGTCAGACCCGGAATGGATTGATCGAGATCGCTTCATCCTTTCTGCCGGTCATGCTTCGATACTTCTCTACTCAATGCTTTTTCTCTGCGGGTATGGGCTCAAGCTGGATGACTTGAAAAACTTCCGGAACCTGGGGAGTCTAACTCCCGGTCACCCGGAAAGAGGCCACACTCGGGGTGTCGAAGTGACAACCGGGCCCCTTGGGCAGGGGTTTGCGAACGGCGTCGGAATGGGTATCGCCGAGAGAATCCTTCGGGAACGTTTTGGCCCCGACTTGGTAAACCACAACACCTACGTCATCTGTGGCGACGGTGATCTCGAAGAGGGAATCAGCCACGAGGCCGCATCCCTCGCCGGTCACCTCGGGCTCGGGCGCCTTGTTTACATCTACGACGACAACCACATAACCATCGATGGCCCTACTGAGATTTCCTATACAGACGACAAGGCCGAGCGCTTCCGCTCATATGGGTGGGATGTCCAGAACATTGGTGAGTGCGCAAACGATTTTGAAGCTCTCTCCTCCGCCATTGCCAAGGCGAAGATGAACGAGGAACGGCCGTCGCTGGTGATCCTTCGAAGCCATATCGGTTGGCCATCGCCACGTTTTACTGATACTCCCGAAGCACACGGGGATCCATTCCCACAAGATGAAATATCAGCAACCAAGAAGCTCTTGGGCCTCCCTCCCGACCAGTCGTTCTGGGTACCGGACGAAGTAATCGAGCGGTACCGTTTGGCGACTTCCGAACGAGGGGCATCCAAACGACAATGGGCCTTGCGGCTCAATGAGAGGCTCGCGGCCGACAAGGAGATGGCACAAGCTTGGGACTCCTCCTTCTCCGGGAAGCCATTGCCCGGTTTCGCGAAGTCGATTCCCACCTTTGAGCCCGGGGAGAAGATCGCCACCCGGGCGGCACTCGGTAAATGCCTCAACGCCACCTTTGGCTATGTTCCTGGAATGGTTTCGGGCGCTGCCGACCTGACCAAGAACACAGGAACCTACCTAGAAGGGGAAAGCATCAATTCGGTGCAATCACCCGGTTCACACCGAATCGCCTTTGGGATCAGAGAGCACGCCATGGGTGCCGCAATGACCGGTATGGCCCTACACGGAGGAATTTTGCCGGTGGGAGGGACCTTCTTCGTCTTCAGCGACTATTTGAAACCTGCTATTCGCCTGGCAGCTCTCTCGGGAGCTCACGTTATCTACTCCCTCACGCATGACTCGGTCGGGCTCGGAGAGGATGGCCCCACACACCAACCCATTGAGCACTTGGCTGCACTTCGGGCCGTACCGAAATTAAGATTGATTCGGCCCGCAGACGCCAACGAGTGTGCTGAAGCGTGGCGAATGGCAGTCCAGAATCCCGGACCTCATGCTCTCGTTTTGTCGCGCCAGGCCCTTCCGGTACTCGAAGAGATTGCAGAAAGGTGCAAGGAAGGTTTGCCAAGAGGGGCATATACGGTCGCCGAGCTTGGTAGCGGTGCTACGGGAGAAATACTGGGTTATAGCGACCCTCCCCCGCTGGTACCCCAGAAACTGCCGGATATTGTCCTTATTGGGACAGGCTCGGAATTGGCCGTCGCAATTGAGGCCGCCCATATGGTTGTTGCCGACTATGAGCCTGCGTCCGGCCACGATATTCTCGTTCGTGTCGTCTCCATGCCCTCTTGGGACCTCTTCGAAGAGCAACCGGACGGATACAAGCTGGCAATTTTGCCCAAGGGTGTGCCGACCGTCGCCGTTGAGGCTGCCAGCTCGTTCGGCTGGGCGAAATACGCCGATACCATCGTATCCATAGATAGCTTTGGTACATCCGCTCCCGGCAACGCCGCCCTAGAGCATTTCGGGATTACACCAACAAACGTGGCAGAGGCAGCAAAACTTCTCCTCCGAAACAAAGGAATGTTATGAGCAAACTGAATGAGCTCTATTCCAGCCAAGGGCAGAGTCCCTGGCTGGACAACATCAAACGTTCATATCTGACCGGAGGCGAGCTTTCCCGACTCGTCGAACAGGGCGTGCGAGGCTTGACCTCGAACCCGACCATTTTCGCCAAGGCAATTTCCTCAAGCTCAGACTACGACGAGCAGTTTCAATCTCTCGTGCCCTCAATGGACGTCGAACAGATCTATTGGGAGATGGTCATGGATGACATCTCAATGGCTCTCCGGGTCCTGGGTGAAACCTACTCAAGTAGCAAGGGTCAGGACGGCTTTGTTTCGGCGGAAGTATCGCCTCTTCTTGCCCACAACACGCTCAAGACCGTCCAGGAAGCTCGCAAGCTTCACGAAGACATCGCTCAGCCAAACCTGATGGTTAAAATCCCCGCGACAGTCGAGGGACTCCCTGCAATAAGGCAAATGATCTCTGAAGGACGCTCGATCAACGTCACATTGATATTCGGGATCGAGCGCTACCGACAGGTAATAGAGGCCTATATGGGAGGAATTGAGGACCTGGTGGATCGTCAGAGCGGTCTTCCGGCAAGCGAGGCAGCAGAAGGATCCGAGGAGTCCGAACATTCAACATTCGTTCCTCGGATAAGCAATATCGCCAGCGTGGCCTCATTCTTCGTGTCAAGAGTCGACACAGAGGTGGATAGACGTCTTGATGCCATCATCGCAGAAGGGTCCGGGCCGCGAAGCAAAGAGGCTACGAGACTAAAAGGGCGGGCGGCAGTGGCCCAGGCGAAACTCGCCTACAAGGTTTTTGTTGAGAAGTTCAATGGTCCTCGGTGGGAGTTGCTTGCGTTGCAAGGCGCCAAGCCTCAAAGGCCACTTTGGGCTTCTACTTCGACGAAGAATCCCGATTACCCCGATCTCAAGTATGTTGACGGCCTGATCGGTCCCGATACGGTAAACACAATGCCCGATGAGACCGTGGATGCCTTTTTGGATCATGGAACCGTTTCACGGACAGTGGACACGGACTACTCGTCGGCACAGGAAGACCTGGAGCGGCTGGCGGAAGTAGGCATCAATATGGGCGACGTGGCCAGAAAACTCGAAGAGGAGGGGGTCGCCTCGTTTACTAAATCTTATGAGGACCTCCTGGGTGTCCTAAGGGACAAGGCAATCTCGGAGAAGATCCGTGGCTGACCTAAGCACGCTGGCAAAGCGACTTTTGGCAAAGGATCCCACACTTTGGCCTGATGGAAATGTTGCGCCTACGAGGCTCGGGTGGCTGGGCTCTCCGCGTCTGCTCAACTCACAAGCAAAAGACCTTGCCGATTGGGCGAACTCGATTCCTCAAGGGCGTGTCGTTCTACTGGGAATGGGCGGCTCCTCCCTGGGCCCAGCGGTACTTGCCAAAGCGGCAAGTGGCGACAGGCAGGTGACAGTGCTGGACACGACCCACCCGCAGACGGTTGCCGCAGAGGATTTCTCCGATGCTTTCGTTCTCGCTTCCTCGAAGTCAGGAACGACTCTCGAGGTGCAGACCCTTCTTGCTTTTGCGCAAAGCAAAGTGAAAGACCCCTCCCGTTTCGCCGTGATTACGGACCCGGGCACTCCTCTCGAAGGATTCGGCCGTGACCACGGGTTCAACCGGATATTCCTGAACGATCCGAATATCGGTGGCAGGTATTCAGTGCTGTCCCATTTCGGGATGGTCCCCGCCGCACTCATGGGACTGGACGTTGCCGAGCTTACGGAAGCATGTATGGACATTGACATGGAGGAAGCTGTCGATCTTGGGCATAGGATGGGCTCGTCAAGCCTTGAGGGGCGCGACAAGGTAATGATCAAGGTGCCGGCAGATTTTCAGTATTTTGGCCTTTGGGCGGAGCAGATCATCGCAGAGTCGACCGGAAAGGAAGGCAAGGGCTGTATTCCGGTCCCGACTCCCGACCATGAGGACGGCGCCGATCGATTTCACGTTGAAGTCAATGCCAAGTCTCCAGTTGAGCTTTGCAAAGAGTTCTTCCGCTTCGAAATCGCGACTCCAGTGGCCGGTCACCTGCTTGGCATTGACCCCTTCAATGAACCGAACGTTTCAGAGTCCAAGGCAAATACCTCCAAGGCATTGAGCGAGCTACCTCTACCGCACGTAAATACTCTGGATCCAGCGGTCTGCGTGGGGTGGCTTAAAGACGTATTGCAACCAGGAGACTACGTGTCGTTACAGGCATATTTGCCTTTTGGAATGGACGAAGAGCTTTGGAACCTAAGGAGGCGGGTGCGAGACTCGCTACACGGATCCCCGGTAACCGTCGGGTACGGTCCCAGATTTCTCCACTCCACCGGGCAGCTCCACAAGGGTGGTCCGAACACCGTCATTGCGCTACAGATTGTCTCTCCGCCCGGTATTGACCAGGAGATTCCCGATTACCCATATGAGTTCGAGACCCTG
>DAIDIS010000079.1 GCA_027451785.1 Acidimicrobiales bacterium | reverse complement strand
GGCACGCCGAGCTGAGGTTCATTGACGACTCGCTGATACTTTTTGATTTGGGGTCGACCAACGGGACAAGGGTCAACGGAATGAACGTGAGCCAGCGCCGCCTGGTTGACGGCGACCGGATTTCGGTTGGGAACACCACTTTGCAGTACAGGACGAGCTGAAGTTGCCCAATTCTCTCCTGAACGATCTGAAGCTGATCGTTGTGGCGCTGATGTGGCTTTTTTTCCTTCGCGCAATGAGGGCTACCTGGGTTGAGGTTCGCCATACCGCTAGGGTCAAAGAGTCACGCAGAGAGCGAAAAGAGAAAGCAAAACTCGATGCCAAGATTGCGTCGCTATCCGGTTCTTCAAGCAGGCATGGATCCTATGCAGGACCGGGCGTCGGACCAAAGGGTGTCGACATGTCCGGAGCAGGGACTACCGGGTATAGCCAAGTTCGGGATCATGGTAATCAAGCTACGGGGAACCGAGGACACGAAGAAGGCCTTCTGGCGCCCAATACCCATACCATCTTGACGGTCATCGAGCCGATAGAGCACAAAGGTGACGAGTATCAGCTAACCGACGACGTATCGGTCATCGGGCGTGCGACGGGATGTGCGGTGCTCTTGGATTACGACACGTTTATTTCCCACCAGCATGCAAGGATCTTTCTGCGGGGAGAAGAGCTTTGGATTGAGGATCTGGGTTCGACGAACGGGACTTACGTGAACTCGAAGAAGCTCACCTCGCCAGTGCCTTTGAAGAACGAGGACCACATCAGGGTGGGTAACACTTCCCTTGAGGTGGCCAAATGAGCGTTGTCTTGCGTGCGGCGGGAGCAACTGACAAGGGCCGGGTACGCCCAACCAACCAGGACTATTATCTGGCAGAACCCCCTATTTTCGTCGTGGCGGATGGAATGGGTGGTCATGCGGCAGGTGAGGTTGCAGCCAAGACGGCTGTCCTAACACTGGCTGAGCAAATGAAGCGTACGGGCCATGGCGTGATCAGTGACCTACGCATACTTGAAGATGCCCTAATCGAGGCGAACATGACCGTCTGGCGGAAAGCGGGCGAGGACGGGTCGCTGCACGGGATGGGCACCACGGTTGTAGCTCTTGCTCCGATGGAGTCGAACGGAAGCCCTAGATTGGCGCTGGCCAACGTGGGTGACTCTCGTGCCTACAGGATGTCCGGAGACACCATGACCAGGCTGACCGCTGACCATACGCTGGTCGAGGAGATGGTGGCGTCGGGTGAGCTGTCACCGCAGCAGGCTGCTACTCACCCCCAGAGGCACATTCTGACCAGGGCTTTGGGAACTGAGCCCGAAGTGGAGGTCGACTCTTGGGAGTTGGTGCCTCAGACCGGCGAGCGATACCTGCTCTGCAGCGACGGGCTCTTCAATGAGGTCTCCGAGGCGGAGATCCTCTCGGTTCTCTCTAAGCTAAAAGACCCGGAGCGAGCCTCCAGCGAACTGGTCAACCTGGCTCGGGCTCACGGGGGCAGCGATAACATCTCGGTAGTAATTGTCGACGTAGTCGATGCGGAAGCGACGCCTCAGGCAGCTTCCACGTCCCAGGCTCCGGGAAGTAAAGCGACAAACCTTCAGGACGCCGGTCAGGTCGTTCCGAAACTCCAGACCCCCGGTCGAGCGCCCGGGCAGTTACCTTTACCGCCGGAGGCGGATGTACCCGACTTCTTCAACCGAAGCTTGGACGCATCGAAGGACAAGGTACCCAAATCCGAGGATCTTCTGGCGACTCCAACCTTCGAAGTTTCGTCAAGGGTGAGGACTGAGTCGCAAAATCTTGAGGGCAAGCAACCGGGTGAAACCCGTGGGTTCTTCTCACGATTCCGGCGGAAGGCGCCGTCTCACCCCACTCCAATAAGGTCGGCCACTCCGCCCGGGTATCCGAAGTCCAAACTGATCACGTGGAGGGTGGGACTGTTCGCGGTTGGCCTGGTAGCGATTTGTGCTGGGGGCTACGCGGCGGTCGACTGGTATGCCCACAACTCGTATTTCGTGGGTGTGAGCCAAGGGCGGGTTGTCATCTATTCCGGCAAGCCCTCTGGAATGCTCTGGTTTAAGCCAAAAGTCGAAGAGCGGACCTCCCTTTCCACCGCTTCCGTTGCTCAGGGCCGGGTTCAGGAGCTGGACGCCGGGGTCCAGGAGCCCTCTTTGAAGGAAGCCAAGGCCTTCGTTTCCCGCCTTGAGTCTGAGTCACAGCAGCTACGGGCGCTGGGCCAGGCAGCGGGATAGCGGGAATTATCGGAGAGCCGGGCAGGTCGGAAATTTGGAACGACAGATTCGTATGGTTGGAATCTTGATGATGGTTCTTTTTGCTGCCCTCTTTGTCCAGATGAACAACATTCAAGGGCTACAGGCAGCGAAGCTCGACAAATCGCCGTCAAACCCTTCGAACATCATCGAGTCCACTACTACCCCAAGGGGAAGTGTCCAGACCTCTGATGGAGTGGTTGTGGCCGAGTCATTGCCGTCCAATGACTCGCTCAAGTACCAGCGGTTTTATCCTCAAGGACCCTTGTACGCGGACATCACCGGCTTCTACTCCTACCGTTACGGAACGGACGGAATTGAGGCCTCGTACAACAGCTATCTTCAAGCTCACCAGGCGCCGGTCAACCAACTAAGGGATTTATTCCGGCTCACCAGCCCCGTGGAGACCGACGACCTAACATTGACGATTCAGAGCAAGATGCAGCAGACCGCCGCGAGCGATATAGGAAACCGGATCGGCTCCGCAGTTGCCATCGACCCGAAGACTGGGGCGATCCTCGCGATGTACAGCTCGCCGACCTTCGACCCCAACCCCTTGGCCTCCCACGACCCGAAGGCAGTGAAAGCCGCTTGGGACCAGCGGGTCCAGCAATTCAAAAGCCCGAACCCACCTCCAATGCTGGCGTACAGGCGTACTTACGCACCTGGGTCAACTTTTAAGGTGGTGACGTCCTCGGCGGTATTTGATCACGATCCGTCCCTTGCCACCAAGGCCTACCCAGTTGTCTCGTCAATCCCCCTTCCCGATACCAACAAACGTCTTCAGAACTTTGCAGGCGAGACGTGCGGGGGGCTGATCCCGGTTCTATTGCAGGTATCGTGTGATACCGGCTTCGGGCAGATCGGCTTGGATCTAGGGCCTCAGAACTTGGCGAACGAAGCCAGGGCGTTCGGCTTCAACCAGGTACCGCCATTGGACCTACCTGGAGTGGCACCCTCATTCTTTCCCGATGCCGCCAGCTTTGACCGAAATCTGCCCTTCCTTGCGTACTCGGCCATTGGCCAGGCCGACGTGTCGACTACATCGCTCCAAATGGCACTGGTCACTTCGGCTATCGCAGACGGGGGCACGATCATGGCCCCACACGTAATGTCGGAGATCAGGGATCCCCAGGGCAATTTGGTTACTTCGTACAAGCCTCACGCCTGGTTACAGGCCACCAACGCCACCACGGCTGCCGAAGTGAACTCGATGATGGTGGGAGTTGTCCAAGGGGGTACCGCAACGAACGTGGCACTTTCGTGTGCTCAGGTCGCCGCCAAGACTGGAACTGCCCAGACGACTCCGGGACTCGGATCCAACAACTGGCTCGTGGCCTTTGCTCCAGCCAATGACCCGAAGATTGCGGTCGCCGTCGATATACCTGCCCAGCAGGGTCTGAGTATCGATACCACCGGTTCGGAGATCGCAGGACCGATTGCAAAATCGCTTTTGGGCACGTATTTGGGATGTCCGTGAGGAATTATTGATGATGGCGATTAGCAGGTGGTTTCGTGATGGAGGCGTGATGGAGGCTAACCTTCGTAGGCGGGATGGACAGGGCGGATGGTCGGCGCAGACCCATGATTTGAATCGCCGAGTGCAAGGTGACGCAGGGATGCTTGCCCCAGGGAATAAGGTTTTAGGTAGATGACTCCAATGTCCACCTCGCATGTTTATAACGGACGCTATGAGTTTGTAAGGCAGATCGCGCGGGGAGGTATGGCAGAGGTCTACCTAGCTAAGGACCTCAAGCTGAATCGCTCGGTTGCACTAAAGGTCCTTTTCCCTGAGTTGTCCACCGACCTTTCCTTCGTAAGGAGGTTCCGCCAGGAGGCGCAAGCCGCTGCGAACCTGACTCACCACAACATCGTCTCCATCTTCGACTGGGGGGAGTCGGAAACCGAGACGGTACCCACCTACTTCATGGTCATGGAGTATGTGGATGGTGAGCCACTGTCAAGGTATATCAAGTCCAGGGGATTCTTGACGGGACTTCAGGCGGCGAAGATCAGCGCCGATATCGCAGCCGGTCTCTCCTACGCTCACGACCACGGGGTGATACATCGGGACGTCAAGCCGGGAAACGTGATCATCACGTCCGACGGCGAAGCGAAGGTTACCGACTTCGGGATCGCAAGGGCTGCCAACTCCGACCAGAGCCTCACCCAGACGGGAACGGTTATGGGGACTGCGACGTATTTTTCGCCGGAACAGGCTCAAGGTGAGGGAGCGGATGCCCGCAGCGATATTTACTCGCTGGGCGTGGTTATGTACGAGATGGTTACTGGGCAGCCGCCGTTCTCGGGCAGCAACCCCATTGCCATTGCAACCAAGCACGTGCGCGAAAGCCCGGCGGCTCCCACGGACATCAATCCAGCGGTTCCCGAGGAGTTCGAGCGAATCATTATGAAGGCGATGGCGAAATCGCTGGACGAGCGCTACTCATCTGCCAGAGAGCTGCGCGAAGACCTCATGCGCTATATCCAGGGCGGGCAAGTGCAGGCGCCGCCTTATGATCCTGTCGCTGTGGCGATGGAGACCACGGATCCGACGACAATAGTCTCGGCCGTGAACGACCGGACGAGGGCGGTTCCGGTTCAACGTGCCCAATTCAACAAGGAAGACCACGAGCCTCCGAAAAGCGCGCGGGCTTGGTGGACTGTCGCCATAATTCTGGTGGTCCTAGCGCTGGGAATAGGGGGTTATCTGGTTGGTAAGCAGATAACCAACGCCAATTCCAAGGTCAGCGTTCCCAACGTTGTCGGAAGGCAGGTTCAGGTCGCTACGTCGATTTTGAAGGGCGCCGGCTTCAAGTCCACCTCGAAGGTGGAACTAAGCACGCAATCCAAGGGGACCGTCCTGGGCGAGAGTCCCGGGCCGAAGACAATGCAGCCCAAGGGTGCCACAATCGCGCTTTCGGTCTCGTCCGGCCCCGTAGACATGCCGCAAGTCGTGGGCATGCAGCTGAGCGATGCCATCACTCAGCTCAGCTCAATGGGCTTTACTCAGATCTCGACGCCCTACAAGGCAAGCAATAGCCCGTCGGGTACGGTAATCCAGCAGGATCCACCTCAAGGTAAAGCCGTCTTCGGCCAACCCGTCACCCTAACGGTATCGTCTGGCCCTGCACCCATAACCATTCCGGACGTGGCGGGCATGAGCCAGGCCGATGCTGCTAACGCGCTTGGTCAGGCACGCCTCAACATCACCACGGTTACTCAGCCATCCACCAGTGTTCCCACCGGCAACGTGATCAAGACGGATCCTCCGGGAGGAACAAGCATCAGTCCGAGCCAACCGGTCACCATTGTTGTTTCATCAGGGCCACCAGGCCAGACGGTTCCGAACGTTACGGGAATGACGAGAGGGGCGGCGACTACTGCGCTGCAGAACGCAGGGTTTATCGTGGCTTACGCGACGATTCCAGTTGCCATGCCGGGAGAGAACAACATCGTTCAGTCCCAAAGCCCGAACCAGAACTCCCAAGCTCAATCGGGCTCAACCGTTACTGTGACAGTCGGTGTCTACTCGGGTGCTACAACTACGACCTCTCTGCCCGCAGGCACGCCTTCGTCGACCACCTCCACTACTCAGTAGACCCGTTCCCCTTGAGCTTCCCTGAATGATGGCGCCTTGGCTATCTCTTTGTCGGGGACGTCTTTGGCAGCAATTCCTCCCATGAGAAGGAAATTCCGGATCATCTGGTGCCCATGCCGGGTGAGCACGGACTCGGGATGAAACTGCACGCCTTCAATGGGCAGCTCCTTATGTCTCAAGCCCATCACGACGCCGTCATACGTTTCCGCCGATATTTGTAGGGACTCGGGTACGGAGCTTCGTTCGACAATTAAGGAGTGATAGCGAGTCGCCTCGAATGGGTTGGAGACCTCGCCGAAAACTCCCTTACCGTCATGGCGAATCAATGAGGTCTTGCCGTGCATTACCTTTTCTGCGCGTACGATCTTCCCGCCAAAAACCTGGCCGATGCACTGATGGCCAAGGCAAACCCCAAGGACGGGGACTCCAGCCGAGCCGAACTTCAGAATGATATCGATACTTATGCCCGCGTCCTCCGGCCGTCCGGGACCTGGCGATATAAGTACGCAAGCGGGCTCGATGGTGACTGCCTCGTCGATGGTGATTTCGTCGTGGCGGACAACAACCGGTTCGGCCCCCAACTCGCCAATGTATTGCACAAGGTTAAAGACGAACGAGTCGTAGTTATCGACAACCAAGACGCGGTTGTTTCCAGCCTGAGCCATCTCTACAACGCTAGTGCAGTTTCCGGGCAGCGGTACCGGCAAATATTCCGTCCAGCCGCCTAGTGCAGTTTCCGGGCGGAAAAGCTATTCTTCAAGGGTTATGAGTTCCAAGGGCCCAACCCCGAAGAAGGACAGCGCTCGCCAGAAGGCAACCGGCGGAAGCCGTACCACCGAACGCGCAAAGCTTGCAGTCCGTTATACCGCCCCCACTCCAAGGTCGTTCAAGAGGTCGTCCAAGTTCGTCCCTATTGCCATGCTCGTATGCCTGGGTCTGGGGGTTTTGACGATCATATTGAACTACATAAGCGTGCTTCCCTATGGCACGACGACCGGATCGATGCTGATAGGACTGGCCTTCATCCTCGTGGCCATCGGGTTCGCTACCAGGTGGCGCTGAGGCTTTAGGCGAGCGCCCATACCCGGCACCAAAGAGCCAAGTACCAGCCGCTCGCTATAGGTTCTAAGTGCTATCCCAGCCGCTCGATAATTGTGGCGTTGGCTAAGCCACCGCCTTCGCACATCGTAAGCAGCCCATAGCGGCCTCCCGTGCGTTCCAGCTCGTTGAGCAAAGTAGCCATGAGCTTGGTACCGGACGCTCCCAGTGGGTGTCCCAGGGCAATCGCCCCACCATTAACGTTGACCTTCGCCATGTCCGGGTGAATCTCCTTCTCCCAGGCCAGCACGACGGAGGCGAAGGCCTCGTTGATCTCTACCAGGTCAATATCCTCAATCGACATCTTTGCCTTGGCCAGAACCTTCTGCGTGGCGGGAATCGGCCCGGTAAGCATGGTCACGGGGTCGACACCCGCAAGAGCGAATTCGACGAATCGAGCCCTAGGAGTGAGATCCAGCTCGTTTGCCTTCTCTTCACTCATTATCAGAACGGCAGAGGCGCCATCGGTGATCTGGGACGAGTTGCCGGCGGTGACCTTGCCGTCCTCTCGGAATGAAGGCTTCAGCTTGGCAAGGATCTCGGCTGTAGTGTCCGGGCGGATACCCTCGTCTGACTCCAACCACTCGCCGTCGAACTCCCCGTCGGGACCGATGACCTCAACTGGGACCAACTCTGATTGAAACCTTCCCTCTGCGGTTGCCCGGGCGGCCTTTTGTTGGCTTCGGGCGGCGAAGCTGTCGAGATCCTCCCTGGAAAGGTCCCATTTGTCCGCGATCATCTCGGCGGAGATTCCCTGAGCGACCAGACCCCCTTCTTCCTCATACCGCTTCATAAGCGAAGCTGGAAATGGGAAACCCATGCCCGGTACTACTGACGAGCCCATCGGTACCCTGGTCATACACTCGACTCCAGCCGCAATGGCAATGTCGTATGCCCCAGCCATGATTCCCTGAGCAGCGAAATGAATGGCTTGCTGTGATGATCCGCACTGGCGATCAACCGTGGTCGCCGGCACTGACTCGGGGAACTCAGCGGCCAGGACGGCGTTGCGAGCGACATTGATCGATTGCTCGCCCACCTGCATTACGCAACCCATCACTACATCGTCTACCAACTCGGGTTCCAGAAGGGAGCGCTGCACCAAGGTCTTTAGCGTCAGCGCCGAAAGATCCACCGGGTGCCAACCCGATAGCTTCCCGTTGCGCTTGCCTCCCGGAGTACGGATCGCATCGACGATCACTGCGGTTGCCATGGTCACTCTCCTTCCCCTTCAGCCCGACATTTGCGGACGAATGGGTCCATTCAAACGTAAAACCACTGATAAACAAACGCCAGAGGCTGACGTTCATTCCCAAGACTAGACCATCCGGTCAAGTTTTTCGCCATGGGTTGCCAGTACATGATTAGTGCCAGTATGTGTAGGTGGTAATCGACGCCGTAAGTGACCATGAAGAAGAGCCAAGGTTTCCATCTGCTGACCCTGGTCTGTACGAGACGATCTACAGGCGCCGCGACGTCCGTGCACAGTTTACGGGAGCGCCGATCGACCCCGAAGTGATGCGTCGCGTGCTGCTGGCGGCTCATGCAGCCCCGAGCGTGGGACTGACCCAGCCTTGGGACTTCATCGTGGTGGATGACGTTTCGGTCCGGCGGGAGTTCTTTGAGCACGTGCAAAGCGAGAGGGAGCTTTTTGCTGAGAAGTTGGAAGGCGAGCGGGCCGAGACTTTCGCAAACATCAAGATCGACGGGATCATGGAGGCTTCGGTCTCGGTTGTCGTGACTTATGACAAGCAGCGAGGTGCGCCGGCAGTGCTGGGTCGCAACAGTATCGAGGACGCGGGCCTCTATTCCGTCTGCCTTGCGATTCAGAATTTGTGGCTTGCTGCGTGCGCAGAGGATCTGGGCGTCGGCTGGGTGTCTTTCTACCGCGAGCCGTTTCTCTCGGAGTTGCTGTCTATCCCTGCCGGGATAAGGCCCGTAGCATGGCTATGCGTCGGGCCTGTGAGCCACTTGGAGACGGTTCCGGATTTGGAGCGCCACAATTGGAGGACGAGGCGGCCCCTCGACGAGCTTTTGCATCTCAATCGTTGGTGAAGGGCGCGAAGGGCGCACCTTCGTTGATCCGGCGCACCGCCAATTATCCTGCCCGGCGCCAACTATCCGGCCCGCCACCATCTAGTAGCCTTACCGGTTATCCGGGCTATCGGCAGAGGCCAGGTAGATAGCAATGGGAGGCGGAAGTGCCAGGTGCGGCAGGGCAAGAACGCATAGTCCAAGATCAAGGTGGGAGCCCTCCTTCGCGTACGAGGGCAAACACAACCACTCGTAGGGTCGTCAAATCTCCGGGAACCGCATCGGCCCGAAGGTCGACCAGCGTTTCCACGAGCCCCGGGGACAGGGGGCGAATCGCCGGGGACAGGCGGCTAAGTGAACGAAGGGCATCTCTGAATCGCGATAGCGGCCCGAGTCCGGCACGCTCTCCCGGGAGCCGGTTGGTCAGCGCTCCGGGTACCTTTTCCGAGACGGCAGGCAAGCGGAGAAGATCGGCCAGAGCGAAAGCTGTCGCAATTTCGCTCGTTGCGCTGGTGGCCGCGGCCGTCGGCCTTGCTACATGGAAGATAACTTCGTACCGACACCAAATTGGGCTTCAGACCGTTCACATTGGCAAGCTGAAGGGCCAGCTTGAACAGGAACTTAAGCTGCTTGGAGCATTTCGGGACCAGAACTCCGATCTTCAGAACGAATTAAGCTCAACCAGCACGAACCTGGCCAAAGTATCGAGCCAACTTGCAGGTACCAGCGCAATATCAAATATGGAGAAAAGCACCATAGGATCACTCTCGTCCTGCCTTTTGGGGGTCGAGAAGTCGCTGAACCAGATAACCGCGCAGGACAACGCAGGTGCTGTTACTACTTTGCAGTCCGTTGCTCCTTCGTGCAAAGTCGCTCAGTCAGAGGCGGGAATTAGCAGCTCGGGTCCAGGAGGTCCAGCGTACCCTTTTGATTTTGCCGACCCCTATGCCATGCGGGTCGGCTCCCAGTACTTCGGATTCGCCACCAACTCCACGGGTAGCAACATACAGGTAGCCGAGTCGGGCGATCTTTCAAATTGGACGCCGCTGGGAGACGCTCTCTCGTCGTTGCCATCCTGGTCATTGAAGGGATCGACTTGGGCCCCCTCCGTTTTGCGGCTTGGCGGTCGGTATCTGCTCTATTACTCGACGACATCGGTTCTGAACCATGCTCATTGCATCTCAGTCGCCGTGTCCGGGGTGCCCCAGGGCCCTTATGTCGACGGTTCCCAGTCGCCCCTGGTGTGCCAGGATTCGGCGGCGGGCTCCATAGACCCTTACGCGTACGTAGGCGCCGACGGCGCTCCCTACCTGGTCTGGAAGAACGAAGGTGGCAGTGTCGCTGATCCTTCCCAGCCGAATGCCCCACCGGTCCAGCTCCCGAACCAGATCGTGGCCCAGCCTCTCTCCGGCGATGGAATGTCTCTGGTTGGGCGCGCGTCCGTGCTTCTCCAGCCGACCGAGGGATGGGAAGGGGGAGTGGTGGAAGGACCGGCAATGTTGGTCGATAATGGGGTGTATCTACTTTTTTATTCGGCTAACAACTGGAACAGCCCCAACTACTCCATCGGGCTCGCCGTCTGCAGCGGTCCATTGGGACCATGCGCGAAGCAGGGCGGTGGCCCCATTGTGGCTTCGTCCGCCTCCTTTGTCGGTCCGGGCGGACCAGGCTTCTTCACCGACACGTCGGGACAGGTTTGGATGTGCTTCCATGGCTGGCTTCCCGGCCAAGTCGGCTACCCCAACTCGCGATATCTCTTCCTGCGAAAGGTATACGTGAACGGCAGCACGGTTTCGGTAGCACCGCAGTGAACCTTTTTGCGGGAAGGTATGAGCTTGAGGAGCGATACTCCAAGTCGGTCATCTCGACGGTCTGGAAATCTCACGATACTGAGCAGGGTCGGCAAGTTGCGGTACAGATACTTAGCCCTGCTCTCTCCAAGGATGCCCGCTTTGCCGACAATTTCGAGACCCAGGCGAGGCTGGCACAAGCGCTCAACCACCCGAACGTTTTGGCGGTACTGGATAGAGGAATCGAAGAAAGGGGCCTGTATCTCGTCACGGAATGGTTCCCAGGAGAGACTCTGGAAGAGCGAATGGGCGATCGCCCTGGCCTAGGGCTCGCTACAGCCAGGCTATTGGCGGACGATGCGGGAATTGCCTTGACCCACGCACACTCGATCGGCATCACTCATGGGAACCTGTCGCCTTCTTCGGTCGTGTTCGGAGCTGCGGGTGGAACCAAGGTTTCGGGCTTCGGGATGTCAATGCCGATTCACGCGCTTGAGCGCGCCGGTGTGGAAGATATACCTAAGTCGTTGGCCTATTGCACCTCCCCCGAAGTTGCCAACGAAATGCGTCCTACCCCGGCCGGCGATGTCTACTCATTGGGGTGCCTGGTCATGTACTGCATGACGGGTAGACCACCATTTTCAGGAGGCAGTGCGGCGGAGTTGCTCAGATCTCACCGAACCGAAAACCCAAGGCTCGATGCTATTTCTTCGACCTCGACTCCTCCGGGTGTGAAGGCTGCGATCACCAAGGCTCTTGAGAAGGATCCGCTTTCAAGGCAGCGCTCAGTTGACGAGTTCGTTGAGACGGTTACAGGTAGTCCGATGGTTTCGCCAAGACCCGCACAAGGAGATAGGCAGCCGAGCAAACGTGATCCTTTGACGGCAAAGCAGTTAGTAAGAATTGCAGGGTTGGCGTTAGCGATTGCGGTGATTGTCTTGGCCGGGGCGGTTGGGCTTCATGATTTGACGGCCGGTAGCGCGAAAGGAGGATCCGTGGGTTCGGGCAACCCGTCACAAGGATCTATGTCCCAAGGCGTCTCGGGGCAACCTCGGGGTATGACTGGCGCGAGCCCCTCAGGGTCAGGCTCTTCACCCTCAGGCGGGAGCGGAGGGGTAAACCATGGGGGAGGTGCGTCCGGCTCTCCCTCCGGTAGCGGCGGCATGAAAGGCAACTCAGGAACCTCAACCTCGGCTGCCGGCGCCTTTAACGCTATGGCCGCAACCACTGATCTAAAGGCGCTCGGTTATCAGGCGCTTAACTCCCAGGAGGAAGCGGGACAGCCAGGTCCCTTCCGATTGGTCATTGGTATTTGCCTATCCTCCACAGGTGCTGCCGTTCCTGATTGCTTCAAGGCGTTTCCGTTCGTCAACAATGCGATGCAAGGACCAACCACCTCGAAGAACGTCCTTGGGGTGACTATCACGTCCCAAACGCCTGAGTCTGCGACCTTGACCTACCGGCAATGCCCGTCAAGTTCAACTGAATCGACGGCGGGAGGAAGTGCCGGGAGTTGTACTTATCCGGACGTGACGGACCAATACACTTGGACTGGGTCGCAGATTTTGAGCGATGGCCTTGTTCTCTTGGTTTATTCTCCATACCAGGGATGAGAATTGTGAAACCCGGGCTCCTTGGCGAGAGCCAGACCCCGACTCTCGCATAGATATCGAACTCTGGCTCCGATAACTAACTCTGGCTCCGAGGGAGATCAACAGTCCTCTCATCGAAACCTTGTGGGCGCCGGTTGCTGCTTGCCAAGACCGGTTGTTGCCTGACCCTAGGCCGTGATCAGCAGCCTTCTATTCGACCGACCACTTCCGGCTTTGAAGCGTGGTTGCCTCCGTGCAAGGGCATAACGTAGGCGGCGGGCACACAAATGTTGGATGCGTAGGAGTTGGGAAGGTAGACACACGTCTGGTAGGTAACCTGCGGAGCTGTAGCTGATTCCTGGATCGTGAGTTTCAAGCCGACCGTGACAATATTGTTGGACTCGCCGCCCGTCGCGGACTCGTTGTCGGAGTCGGAGGCGATACTGTCTCCATCGCTCCCGTCAATGTCCGAGTAACTATTTGAACCGGTGTTATTGGCGCACGAACCGTTTGAGTCGTAGTAAGTGAACGTGAGGCTGGTTACGTCATACGCAAAATAGGTCCCGGATGTCGGTACGGGGGTTGGGGTTGCCGTTCCTCCGGTGACAGATCCGCAATATGTACCTAAGGATGAGTCCGCTACTTGCCCATCGATGAAGTCATAGGCAGTTAACCCGAAGGCGGTTTTATGGGAGGTCGCAGTCAAGCCCGCCGAGTAGCACTTGGTCCCGACGTAATAGTTGAGAACCGACGAGTTGCCGTAGGCGATCACATCGGCCTGGCCTGAGACTGTGGGCGTAGAGCAGGCTGAGTTGATGGCCGAGTTGCAGGCCGCTTGGACAAGCATGTTCTGAAATTGGCTGGCTACGATTTGGGCCTGTTGGAGCTCGTGAGTGCGTCCGGTGACGTTATTGGTGGCGCTGGAAAGGTTGCTCACTAATAGAACGACACCCGAGCCGACCAAGGTCATCAGTGCCATCGCAACAGCCAGCTCCAACACACTCACTGCCCCAAGTTCGCGATTTTTCATGCAGCTCCTCCGGCTACTTCCCCCCGTTGACTTTTGTGGCTCCAGGAAACGCAAGGACTACCCGAGTTTTCTCAACAGCTGGACGCGGGTAGGCAGGCACAAGGAGTTGCCGCACCCACGGGAGGTGCTATCGACTCCGAACTCTGTGCCGGATAATTCGCCATTGAACCCATTCCCGTCCATGAGACGCTCACCGAGACCACGAACACGGGGGTCGGGTTCTGGCTGTTGCTGGTTGGGCACTCCCACTGCCCTTGAGTTGTAAGAGCGTAGGTGAGGTTTTGCTGGGTGTCCCCGGAACCGCTTTGAATGGTGATGGACTGCGGATAAGAGCTGGCTTGAGCCGCCGCCAAGAGTGAACAAACATACGGCGACGAACCCGAGCAGCTTCCAAAAGGCCACGGAAACGCGTTCGTCGAACTTCCGGAGCCTGAAGGCGGGGCAATCGACGGCTCGGTGCTCATTACTGAATAGAGCTGATTGAGCTCCTGATTCGCCAGCCCTATTGCCTCTGTCTTGCCTTGAAGTTCAGCCGAGGTGGAAATGCCCTTCTCGGAATTCTGAAGAACCGACATCGATACGAGCACGAGAATCGTTATCGCGATAATTACTTCGACGACGCCGATTCCGCTCTCGGCTGCCGCTCTGTGCTTGAGTTTATCTATAACTCTGCGGGCCGACCTATGGCAGGGCGACTGCAAAGTCGCAGGATGCGGGACAATTTCTTGGAGTGTGATTTTTCGCGCTGCTCCTCTGGCTGGCTTCATTCCCCCCGACCTCGCAATCAGATGTCGTCGTTGCGGCATCTCGTGCTCCTTGTGCCATGGGCAACCACACTTCGCGGCCCATTCTTTTGGCGGCCCTTCGCTAGCCGTCACTTTCAGAGATCAACATTGTGTTTTTCGGCAACAAATGCCGGAAACTGAATGCGTAGAATCACTGGCTCCCAAGAATTCCCTCAAGATAACCGCATAGAGTGACGAAGATTGAAGCATGAGCATACCCAGGAGATGGCGTGTGTTGTCGGGGGCAGCAGCAATAGCTGTTGGATTGTTGGTTTCCGCGTGTTCGGGTAGTGGGGGGTCGAGTGCATTCAACGTCGTGTCGGCGAGCACTTCTTCGACCACGATCGTCACCGCACACGCTGCAACAGTGTCCACCCCTGTTTGCGCACACTAAGAGAACCCGCACCTACTAACGAAGATCCAGAACCAGGATCGGCGCCGTCAGCCGATGCCTGTCAATCAATTGCACCCTTTGCTGCAGTCACCCCAGGAGTCTCGCAGACTCTCGCAGGCGTATCGCCGGTGAGTGCGCAGACTGCCGCGGTAATATTGTTTGCCGTTGACGCAATCGCAATCGTCCCCGCATCTTTGGCGTCGGTGGCCAATGACTTGGCGATTGAGCCGATGGTGCGTCCTTGGATGAGTCCGGGGCTGAAACTTGAGCCGACCGATATAAAGCGATTGCCGTAGTCCAAGAGCGGTATTGAGCCAGGTTGGGCAGTATCGGGAGTGTAAGGCGAGTTGCTCAGCGTATTGTAAAGATGCTCTTCTTGGTCGGTTGGCTGCTCGATCTGTACGTACCCGACTTGGTGGTGGTATTCGATCGGGACATTGGAGAACTGTTCGACCATATCGAAGGCCACGTATTTGCTCTTGTATGAAGCACCGTAGAAGGTAAATGTCGCTGTGTTGGGGAATACGTCCTTTGGCGACGATGAGATTTCTCTAAGACCACTGAACTTACCGAAACGATCGAGAGCTATTACCAGCGCCCAACGCTGCGCAGCCGAGAATGGACAGTACTCGGCCCCGAAATAGAGAATCTCCGGTTTCCCGCCCAACTGTAGTGGCTTGTCGTAGTTGAGCTTCTTGACTGATGTCGACAGCGGGCTGCGAATTTCCCGTGCGAGCTCAAGCTTGCCGGCCTTTATCAGCTCTGAGGCTATTGACTGGTTGATCGGCTTAGGTGCAAGTTCCATTGCCAGCGAGGTCGATCTGGGCTTCAGCCGGTCTTGGGAGCGACTCAATTCCAGAGCCCATGCTCCAAACAATATCAACGCCGTCACCGTTACGAAAATGGCCAAGTATGGTCCCGTTCGCCAAGCGATTGACGGCGACGAGGTCTTAGAAGGCACCAGACCGAACCCGGAAGTTAACCCGAAATGTCATCATTATGGCTGCGGGCAATTATTGCTTACTTCACTGCCGCTGGAGGTCGTTCCGGTGGGGCACAAAGGTAAAATTTCTTGGTAGGTGCTCTTGATCCACTGCACGGAATAAGGTGGGAGCACATTGGCCAAGTGGGCGTCTTGGTTGAACGTTACGCTGTAGTAGCCCCCCCCGAATTGACTTTGATTCGAGTTTGGCGTATTTGCGGAGTATGAGCCGAACGGATTGAGCGGCGAGCAAGGAGCTGTCAAGGCATTGGTACAGGTATAGAACGGCGAAAAGCCCTGATAGTACCCACTTGAGGTGTCTTTGATCGGACTGCAAAAGCCAAAAATGCATTCAGATCCGGACACTGTAACTGTGGCTATCGCTTGATTCGTAGCCGTGCCATTGGTAGCGGTGCCATAGGCATAATCGAAGTGGGAAAGAAGACCCCAGTAAAATTGAGTAACGGGGCCGTAGATATTGAGCGGGTAGTTCAGTGACCCCTCGTCCTTGTCATTGCAGTATAAGGTTGCGCTACACCCGCCGCCGCTTGTAGAACCGCCACCTACGGGTTGCGTCCCCAAGTTCAGGTCTGCTCCACCTATGTCGTCCATGTCGCCGCCGATTGCCGATGACTTCTGGGTCGAGTCATTGGTACCGGATCTCGTTACCGAATAGTCGGCGAGTCCGTCGGAGTGCTCTGCATTACCGAAGTAGTCGTAATCGGAGAGCATGAACGACCCCCATACAGCGTCGATTGCGGCATCAATTGTCGTTACCGGCGCAGAGGCCGAATCCTCGAGTTCGAATGTCTCCGTCTCAAAGCTTGCGCTGCTATTCGTGTAGGATTGGTCGTCCTTTACCGTGGACGTGTTGAGCGGGTATTGAATTACTACATTGTCCTGAGCGATCAAGTTCAGGGCGTCTAAGGTGCATGCTGGATTTGGTGGAGTACCGCAATTCTGGTAGGTGATGTTGGCAGGAATCCAAATGTTGGATCCAGAGGTGACACCTGTATCTGCGCTCTGCCCTCCGCCGGTTCCGCCGCCACCATCGACTGACCCGGTCGTGTAGCCGGTGCCTGAGTTTGCAGCGGCTACCACCGTGTATCGTCCATTAACCGCACCCTGTACTTCTGCGTCTCCGTTCCTTACGTAAATGACTCCGTTCTTGGGGTTTGCCGACAAGGCAGAGCAATCAGCTGCATCTCCGCTGCTGGCCGGATTTGCCGTCCCGGCCGATATGGTCGCTCCGCCGGCCGCGTTAAAGGTGATCTTGACGGTATTGGCGCTCGGGATGGCAACTTTGGAACTTGCCTGAACCGACCCGGTAGCTGAGTCTGAGTTATCAAAGTTGGTCCCGGTTGTGTCCAGTCGACCTGCAGTGTAACCCCCCGCAAATGTATATACACAGCCTCCGCCGGCATAGCTGGAGTTGCTTGCGGCGTTGTAGAGCTGTTTCAGGGTTAAGTCCCCCGCGTCGTATGATCCTGAGACTGTGTATGGAGGCGGGACAATCAGTCGCTCGTATATAGGAGTAGAGGGTAAGTGGGTCGTATTTGGCTGGCATGGACCCGTAGAGTTGACTACCACTGAGATGGAAACGGTGCCTCCGAATAGGAAGTTTCCAACTGTAATAGGGCCCATATTGGCTGTAGTCGTGCTGTTGAAGGATGGCTCGTTGTTGTCGTACGGAGAGCCGATATTCGCCCAATCGCCCGTACCCGTTGAAGGATTGGATTGAAATTTGTCGCCGGTATAAAAGGCGTAACTTGACGATTGAGTTGGCTGGGTGCATACGTAATAGGCGTCATTGGAGTAGACGTTTCCTTTGAAGGTGTCGGCCTGAGAGAATTGGCCATCGTGAAATTTGTTGCCGGTCAGGTTACATTCCTGGCTGGAGTTGGACCCTGAAGCGTTGTAAGCCTGCGAGGGTCCGTACTCGTTTCCTGCCCCTGAGACATCGGTGCCCGCGCCATTCGTGTACATGTAGTTGGGGTTGCGATCATAGATGTGGTAGCCGCAGTTGGTGACTGATGCCCCGCTCGAATAGACCAGGGGGTTTGCAACCGAGAAGTATTGGTCCAACGCGTACTTGTCCATGTTCGCGGTTGTCGTCGGCTCTTCCTTGAGGGTCGCAGTAAGACCGTAAAACCGCATCTGGGTGGCAGTGTAGGTTGAGTCCGCGTTGCACGTAGAGTTGTTGATTGGGTTAGCACGTCCGACTACGTTTACGGTTACATCAGTGAACTGCCCGGCCACCGAAGCGGTGGGGAAGTAAGCGAAACATTCCAAGGGTGTTGTCGCAGTACCTGACCCGGGAAC
>DAIDIS010000078.1 GCA_027451785.1 Acidimicrobiales bacterium | reverse complement strand
ACCAGCTGGTTTGACGAGCGCTCCAGCTCAAGGACTGCAAGAAGCTCGTTTGACCTTTCTGCAATGGTCCCCAAAGGCAACCCCCTAAGCCTTCCCACATAGGACAAAAGTTCCCGACCGCTCAGCCTTTCGAAGAGCCTCAAGTCTTCAGGCAGCACCCCCATGAGTGTTTTCGCTTCTTTCGGGTTGCCCCAGACGTTGACTCCCTCGACCCAGACCCCTCCAGAGTCTGGTCTCAGAAGCCCGGTTGCCATTTTCAGCGTCGTTGTTTTACCGGCGCCGTTTCGACCGAGAAGTCCGAAGAAAGAACCCTTCGGCACGCTGAGGTCCAGTGATTCGAGAGCCAGTTTCGGGCCAAACCGCTTTCGCAGGGCTCTGAATGCGACCGCCGGTACTTCCACTTCGCCGGCGTGGGTTCCCGAAACCAACATGGTAAGTCCTAAGGATACCGAAACGCGGCCGGATTGGCTCACCTCGACCCCAGTGGATTTGAGCAGGTATCGGTACGTTGTGTCCCGGATTGGGCTAACCTATCGAACTGATGTTCGTATTGGGCATTGACCCGGGATTGACGAGATGCGGCTACGGCTGCGCGCAATCGGACGGCTCGGAAATGTCGGCCGTAGCTGCCGGCGTACTTGAAACACCTCCGGAATGGCCAGTGCCCCAGCGCCTGGCGGCCTTGGCGGAAGGCCTTCGAGAACTATTGGAAGACCTGAAGCCCCACGTGGTCGCAGTGGAACGTGTGTTCTTCCAGACGAATGCCAAGACCGCGATTTCCGTCGGTCAGGCAAGCGGTATCGCTCTTTTGTCCTCGGTGGAGGCGGGTATACCGGTCGTGGAATACACGTCGAACGAAGTGAAGCTGGCAGTCACGGGCTATGGGGCCGCCGGCAAAGAACAGGTACAGGACATGGTTGCGAGACTTTTGCGATTGAGCGGGAAACCTCGACCGGCCGATGCGGCAGATGCCCTGGCGCTGGCCGTTTGCCACCTCACGATCGGACCCAGAGTCGCGAAGATCTCCAAGGCGGTGGTGAATTGATAGGGATGTTGCGGGGATTGGTGGCCGACGTTCGTGGATCCGAGGTGATCGTGGACGTGGGCGGCGTCGGTTACCGCGTGACCTGTCTGGCGCCGAGCGAACTCACGGACGCAAACGGTTCAGGTTTGTCAGTCGATGGCGACGGCGGCGGTGCGGCATGGCCCGTAGGCGACGAGGTCATACTTTGGGTCCACACCCATGTGAGAGAGGATGCCCTCGTTCTATATGGTTTCGCTTCCAGGACAGCCCGGGACCGTTTTGAGGACTTGCTTGGAGCCCATGGAGTTGGCCCGTCCCTCGCCCTGGCGATCCTTTCATCACTCACTCCCGAAGAGCTGGTTGAATGTGTGTTAGACGACGACGCTGACTCGCTCACGCGGGTGCCTGGGGTGGGCAAGAAAACAGCCTTGAGACTTATCATCGATCTGAAATCCAAGTTTGAAGCATTAGGTCCGTTGGCGGCGATCACCGGCTTAGGTGCAAGGCCGAGCCGAGCAGGAAGCACGAGCGTATTGCCTGCTTTGGCTGAGGCGAGGGCCGCACTTGCAGAACTTGGCTATCTGCCTGAAGAGATCAAAGAGGCCACCAGTGATCTCGACACCGAATCAGATGCGGGACGGCTTCTCAAGTTGGCGTTGAGGGAATTGGCGGGTTCGAGACGGTGAAGCGCCCACTGGAAGGTGATTCACAGTCCGGAGCCTCATCGGAGCGGAATGATGGTTCTGCAAAAAGGAGCCATCCAGGGGCGAAGCCTCTAAAGGCCCAGAGGACCGAAATCTCGCTTGAGACGGGTCGATCTGACTTGCTGTCCACCAGGGAGCTGGTCAATGAGGGAACAGAGGAGGTCTCCCTTAGACCCAGGAAGCTAGCTGACTTTGTTGGCCAGGGTGAGATCAAAGAGCACCTGAAAATAGTTATCGAGGCGGCGTTGGGACGAGGAGAGGCCTGCGACCACATTCTCTTTGCCGGACCTCCAGGGCTTGGAAAGACTTCACTTTCGGGAATCGTTGCCGGTGAAATGGGAGCTAACTTGAAGACCACTTCGGGTCCGGTTCTGACCCGAGCAGGGGACCTCGCGGCGCTTCTTTGCGACTTGGAGGAGGGCGACGTCCTTTTCATTGACGAGATCCATAGGCTCCCGAAACAGGTCGAG
>DAIDIS010000077.1 GCA_027451785.1 Acidimicrobiales bacterium | reverse complement strand
CTTAGATCGTCTGATCAGCGCAAAGGTGAAGATTGAGATCCCCAGTCAGCTCCGATTGTGCAGTGATAGGAACCTCCAGATGGATTGGGCCTCATCAGGCACACCAGGTCTCCCGACGGGCTGTGACCATCCGTGGTGGTTGCTGTAAATCAGCTCTTGTGATACTGCCGACCCTTTGATGCAACCACGATAGGAAACGAGAGTGTAAGACGGGCGACCTGTCACTTTATGCGTGACGGGGCTGTCGGTATTGCAACCGTCGATTGCCGCCCACATACTCAGCCAGTTGGGGATGGGGGTGAATTGAGCCCAAACCGCGCCGAAGTAAAGGGCATCTTGATCCCCAATGTCGTGAATCTCGAAAACTGGAAGGGGTTCGGAAGGATGGCAGCCCAGCGGCAATGGATAGAAGAGTCCGGACACCATTGCAGCGCCGGCGAAGTACTGGGTGGCGCTGCAGGCAAGTACTCCGGCCATGCCGGCTCCGTTGGACGAACCCACGACATAAACGCGACCTGTGTCAATGCAAAGGTTAATTTCAAGAGCTGCAGTGACACTGAGCACATACGCGACATCATTGGTCTCGGGGTCATTGGGACCGAATGTGGCCCAACCTTGATGTTTGCTGGGGGAGATGTTCCCCTCAAGGTAGGCAGCAATGTAGGAGTCTGCGGTTTTTCCGGACGAGAACCCGCTCTCCGACATCGTCTCCTGGAGTGACTTGCCTCTTCCCGCAAGGACCAGCAGAAGTGGTAGTGGCACCCGGGAGTTGTGCCCGCTGGGCACGTAGACATCCAAAAGGCGTGTTTGGCCCGCGTCGTCGGCTAGATAGTGCCCGACGCCTCCAGGAGGCGGAATCGAAGGAGGTGTGCCGGAAGATGTGCATCCAGCAGACCTGTTTCCCGAATGGTTTGCGGGAATAGGTCGGGAACCCTCGATGAAGTGCGGAAGGCCATTTATTGGAAAGTTCTCAGATGCACACGATGTCAATGTGCACGCCGCCGATATTGCGACAATAAACATTGCGAATCTACGTGCTTGGCGATTGATGAGCTCACTTTTCACTACGTCGCCATGTTCTCATTGTTGATGGGAGACCAGCAGTACAGAGAGGGGTCCGCGGATTGTGGAGGCAAGGGCGCGAAGCTTTCATCCAAGATGCGTGCCGGCAACGGATATATCAATGGTGAGTGAACTGGATAACGTTAGCGATGCGAACTTGGTTGTGGCTATCGCCAGGTGTCGCGAGCCCGCACTGGCGGAGGCCTATCGCCGCCACGGCGGGGCTGTTTACTCTCTGGCAAAGCGGGTGTCCGGTTCTTCGGACTTAGCTGAAGATGTGACGCAGGAAGTGTTTATCAAGCTTTGGGAGAGTCCGGAAAGATTCGACTCGGCTAGGGGGACGCTTAGGAGTTTCCTGCTTTCCGGTGCCCATTCGAGAGCGGTCGACCTGATCCGCTCGCAGTCTGCGAGATCCGCAAGGGAGCGTAAGCAAGCTGCCGAGATCGACGTGAGTGCTTACGACATCGAGCGTCACGCTTGGGACCTTCACCTTGGCGAGCAAGTCAAAAAGGCCGTCGGAACTCTTCCCGAAGCAGAGAGACGGGCTATCGAGTTGGCTTATTTCGAGGGACGCACCTACAAAGAGGTCGCCCAACTGTTGGAGCAGCCGGAAGGAACGGTAAAAAGCCGGATTCGTTCGGGGCTTGGAAGGCTCAGAGGAGCTTTGTCCAAAGAAGGTGTGTTGACATGAACGAAAGGCAACCTAACGACAGGGGCACCCAAGAATGTGGCCCGATCGAAGATCTGCTGGGCGTCTACGCACTTGACGCGCTTGCGAGCGACGAAGAGCGACGAAGTGTAGAAGATCATCTGCGCGACTGCGTCACGTGCTCGGATGAGGTTTTCTCGTATCGGGAAACTGTCGGTTTGATGGCCAGCGACGGGGGACAAGCTGATGAGGCCATTTGGGAGAAGATCGCCGGCCACCTCGAATTGGGTTCGGAGCCGGTTGGCCAGCCGGATTGGGATGGAATTTTCGGCAGAAATAAGCCTGTAGTCGGGGGTGAGCCAAAGGATAATGTGGTCCAAATTGACACGGCCAGCGGCCGAAAGTCGGACAGGCGGCGTTGGCTCGCTATCTCTTCGGCGGCGGTTGCTGCGTGTGCGGCTGTGATCGCAATTGGAGTGCAAAGCGTACGAGTGGACAACCTCAATCATAAGGTCGGCCAGCTCGAAGCCGCGGCCGGTCAGCCTGGAGCATTCCAAGGGGCGGCCTCGGCGATGACGAACCCCAACGCGAAGCACTTCCATCTGGTCTCGATGAACTCGGCTGCTCAGTACATGGGTCAGCTTGTGGTGCTACCCCGCGGAGCTGCTTATTTGGTCGGCTCGAAACTCCCGGGATTGAGCCAGGAGTATACGTATCAGCTCTGGTCGGAAGTATCGGGGAAGATGATTTCTGTTGGCCTGTTGGGAGCCAATCCCAGCGGAAACTCTCTGACCCTACAGACCGGGTCGGTTGCCAAGGCGTTCTACGTCACGGTCGAACCATCCGGAGGCACGATTTCGCCTACCTCCGAGCCCGTGGCAAAAGCCGTGACTTGAGTGACCGACACGACGGACTCTCGTGCATTGGTCTAGTAACCGGTCGGCCAAGCCCTCCAAAATCAAATTGTCCTGTCGGTTGATCGCTAAAATGCCGGTTGGCGCCGCTCGGTCTGCATTGGTAGGGGTAATGGATTCCAGTCGGAATTATGCGCAACCGGAGAATGAGGGCTAGCCGTTCAAGGCAAGCTTTTGCCTGGCTCGCTCAAGGAGGCCCAAACCTTCGAGCCCTGGCAGCCTGTCGACTCTCCCGTCTATCCTGCGGGCTACCTGAAGGCCGTCTTCGCCACCTAGAAGGTAGGACGCGAGGTGTTGAGTTTCGCCGGACGGCATGATGTCGGAACCGACGGGAGTCCAGAATTTATCGAGCCCCCATCTCGTGAGCTTGCGGGCTTTGGCGCTCTGGCTCAAGCGTTGTTCGGATTGCGAGGCGTAGAAGTCGATGTGCCTTCCCTCCTGGCGCATGATCCGGCTGAGCAGCTCGGCGAGGACAGGGTTTGC
>DAIDIS010000076.1 GCA_027451785.1 Acidimicrobiales bacterium | reverse complement strand
TTGGCCTCGCCGCCAACTCATCGAAGAGGCGCGAGTCAGACGCTATTCCCCACATGAATTCGGTTCCCAATACGATAGACCTCACCGAAAGTGCCGAGCGCGAGGAACCGGTAGCATAAGAAAATGATCCAGGCGGGCTTGGAAAAATGACCGAGTTGTTCGTCAGCGGCTATGCGCAACTCGGTGCTCCCGCCGAGTGGGTGCGCATCAGGGTATCCATAGCCAAAGAAGGCCCCACCGGACCGGAAGCGTTGGACAACGCAACCCCGGTCTGCAACGCAGTCGACCGCATCATCGCAGAGTATGGCGCTGCCATCACGAAGTCCGCTTCTACGAGTCTTGGAGTTCACCTCAACCCTGCGCGAGACGGACACGCCGATTCGTGGGTGGCGACAAAGGCTCATTTCATCGAAACGAACGCTCTTTCACGCATACCCGGCTTGGTTATGGCGGTCACCGACGCAGGCGGCGCTGCCAATGCCTCTGAATGGGGAATCGACCCCCGAAGCCCTCTACATGCAGAAGCAAGGCTACTTGCTGTTGCCGACGCACAGGCTAGAGCGGCTGACTACGCCAAGGCCCTTGGGAAAGTTGTCGGAGACATCCTCTGGCTGAGCGAGCCTGGAGTTCGCGGTGTCAATATGGCAAATCAGGCAATCAGCACTTTCGCTTTCAGGTCGCGATCCCAACCCGAGGTCAGCTTTGACCCGGCCAACGTCACGGTAAGGGCCGAAGTGGTGATGGCCTTTACTCTTGCCTAGACACCATCGAAGTCGGGAGACCGGCTTAGCAGGGAGGCAAGGCCAGCCATCCAGGCTCGTTCCTCATTGAAGTTTCTTGGACCGATTCCATAAATCCGCACCGAACGTTCCTTGAGAGCCTCGCCGAGATTTTTGAACCCGTCGCGGATTTCTCTGGCGACGGGTCGTTCAACGACAATGACAGCTTGCACTTGTGTGCTCGCTCCTTGTCCACCTCCGACGCCCCCGGCGGCGCTACCGACGTCGCCGACAATTTGGCTTGCGGAATGCAATTCGGCTCTAGCCGACCAGATCACTTCTTTCCCACCAGCAATCCGGACCTCAACAACCGCCATATCGCCGAACTTGCGGCCTCCGACGTTCGTAGGCTCCTCTACCTTGCCAGCTCGATCACCCAGAGGGGACCAAGTACTCGTCCCACTCCCTTTTGGGCTCCCATCGAGATCAACCGAGGACATCGCAGGTAGGGAAAACTGGGGAAGCTCTCCACAGCTTCCCCAGGAGTCGCCAACCAGTTCATAATCGAGCTGGCCGAGTAGGGCGTTTACCGACTCCCTTAAAGGACCGATCACCCGCTCAGCAGGGATCCTGGAGCCGCTGCCCAAGGAGAGAGTGCTTATTCCGTCGGTGTGCCAAACTTTGTGGTCTGAAGGTCCATATGGGTCATGAGCCGCACTGAAAGCTTCATCTATCAGTCCCGGCCTAGGCTGCGCACCGATGAACTCAAGGACTGAGGCAATGGTTGCAGCCGGGGATTCTACAAGGCCCTCGAACTTAACCCGGATGCAACGCTCGGGAGCCGCTGCCTCAAATGCCAACATCCTTCCGGTCCGGTCCAGCCAATACCCAATCAGGGCTGCGACTGTATCGTTGGGGCTCATTGCGGCAAACGGACCGAACCCATAGTCACGCAGGCCCCAAGGCTGCGAAGCGAGGCCCGACGCGACCATGTCCATACAGTGGCGGTACAAAAGGATGAACTTGGCCTGAGGCCAAGTGGTCGCCAACAATCCCAGGTTCGAAGCATTCGACAGGGACTTGTCGGTCCATATCGACTTGCCCCTTGCGGCCAGGTAATCGTGGACAAGCCCCTCCACAAAGACTCGCGACGCTGCCATAGCCTCGGAAACCGAACCGATAGGCGACCCTTCATCCAGCTGTGAAGTATCGAGCACCCTAGCCGTTTTGGTAGCCCTGTCAACCAAATCAGCAACGTCGGCTTCCGCTGGGCAGGCAATATCGGGGTGAGTATCGAGCAGCCATCTAAGCAAGCTCGAACCGCTTCTCGCGCTACATGCAATGAAGGCCGGCGGCGGAAACTCCGTCCCGCCGGAGACCGTCAGTCCCAATTTGAGCCTTCCCTCGGAATGACAGGCAACTTCTCGTACTCCTCATGAAGGACGGTTATAACGAAATCCTAATCCCGAATCTTCAAATCTATGACGCAGCAGCCTCGAAAGCTCGAAAGCCACAGCTACCGAGAGGTCACCTTTGAGAGTGTTCTGGCTCCTACATAACCAAGTACCCCGAAGGTTCCGACGAAGAACCCCACCGGCAGGTTGGTCAAGTAAGCGAGCCCAATCGAAAGCCAAACCGTAATGACGGCGATCATCACCGATGCCACCACGCCTCCCCTCAGAGAGGAAACCAAGTACCTGGCGGAAGCGGCCGGACTGACGAGCAGAGTGAAGATAAGAAGGGCTCCAACCACTGGGAGGGCGATCGACGTTGCGAGGGCCACAGCAGCTAACAGCGCCAACTTCATTCGGCCCTGATTCAACCCGGCAGCCTCCGCTGAAGCAGGCAACAACACCGAGATTGTTATGGGCCTGGACATCAGGCCAACTGCTCCCACGCAGACTATAGAGGTACCGCCGATTGCCCAAAGCTCCCCCCGGCTGATACCCAGAACCTGACCAAAAAGCACCGCAAAGATCTGCTCACCATACGAGTTGGTTATCGACAGAAACAGCGACCCCACGCCGAGAATGAACGTCGTGATCAATGCCGTTGGAACTCCTTGGCTGGCTCTATTTTCAAGCGATGCGATTCCGACGGCCCCCAGAAGAGAAAATGCCAATAAACCGACGAGCGGGTCCACCCCCGCAATCGCAGCGGCCCCTGCACCCGCAAACGCGCTCGTAGGCAGGGCGTGAGCGGCGAATGTATTTCCTCCCAAGACAACGTAGAACCCCACTACACCTCCGAGGACTGCAACGAAAGTTCCGGCAATCCAGGCGTTCACCATGAAGGAACTAAACATGCGGCGTGGCCCCGCGTCCGCGCTCGGTCGCGGAACCCCCGCTTAACCCGACATTCCCACCCATCAGGACCCTAAGTCTTTCCAATCCTCTGGATGCGAGATACACCAGCAATACCAGCGCAACAACCAGGAAGCTCGCCGGCCAACCATCATGGTTCGGAGGCCATGAGTAGCTCTCGTAGGCAAGATAGATCCCAAGCCAAGTTTCCGCAACGGCAAGGAGCGAGGCGGTCAGGACTGCGGTGCCGACGCGGGAAGTTAGTCGCAAGACCGACGCCGCGGGCCCAATCATCAAAGCCGCCGACAGTATCGCCCCAAGCGAAAGCGAAGCCATCGCAACTGCCAGGCCTAGAGCCACCAGGAAGATAAGGCCCGCCGTCCGAGGGGACTTTCCCTTAACTCTCACGAGGTCTGGATCAAAGGAAGCGAGCGTTAATCGTCGGGCAACCAGCCCCACTGACAAGACCACCACTACAGAGATCGCAGCCAGGAACGGCAGTGTTGAGGCGCTGACGGTGAAAAGGGATCCGAACAATACGCCGGTTGTTGCACCACTTACGTTCGTAAAATTGGATGCCAAGTACAAAAGAAGGGCGGACAAGCCAAAGGACCCACCCAACAAGACTCCCGTCGTGATATCACGATCCTTCGCGCTCGTCGTCTCTGCCGACTCAAGTGCAATGGCCGCGACTGTGCCCATGGAGGCGAACCCAGCTAAAGGGGTGACTCCGGCCAGAAGGGCGGCGGCTCCTCCAGCGGCTCCGATGTCCGACAACGAATGCGTGGCGAAGGACTGCCCTCTGAATACAGCAAACGTCCCGACTACTCCAGCGCATATGGCGACGAGTGTCCCGGCAACCAGTGCGTGATCGACGGGGGACGAGAAGAGGAAGCCCGACGCGCCATTAGCGACGGCCTTGCTGCCGGTTCCCTGGGCGGCGGCAAGACTGATTACGGCCATTCCCCAATTGATCATCCCTACCAATTAAGACGGCCTTCCCCACCATGACCTTCGGCATGGTCATGATGATGGCCACCTTCCGGGTCTGCCAGTACGACCATTCTTCCGTGGTAATCGAACACGTCAACCCTGTGGCCATAAAGAGAGGTGAGCACCTCGGAATTCATTACCTCGTTAATGGGCCCGCAAGCTGCTTTTCCTCCGCTGACGAATATCACTTTGTCCGTGACCGGTATAAGAGGGTTGATGTCGTGCGCCGACAGGAACACCGCCACATGCTTCACCTTGGAGACTCTCTCAAGCAGCGCTACGACCTGGTCCTGGCTCTTCAAGTCCAAGTTTGCGAGGGGCTCGTCCAAGATCATCATTTCCGGTTCACCCGCAAGGGCATGGGCGATCATCACCTTCTTTTGCTGACCGCCGGAAAGCTCGCCGACCCTCTTACTCGCAAGTTCGGGGATTCCGGTCTCTTCGAGAACCTCCGCAATCCGCTTCTCCCGGCCCTTCCGATCCCTCGAGAACCCGAATTTATGGCCGTCGATGCCAAGCCTCACGACATCCTTCACTCTCAATGGCAACTCCCGATCGAATGAGACCTGCTGTGGCACATAACCGAACGCCCTCTTGGCGACTGTGGAGGTTGCAGTGGCAGTAGCCGCCGTGCCATTGATTCTGGCAGTAGTGGCGGCCGTGGCGGAGTCGCTTTGCCGCTTGGCTCGGGTCAATATAAGACCCGAGGTGGGTTTCAAAAGACCTAGGACAGACCTGAAGATCGTCGTCTTTCCGGCGCCGTTAGGTCCGATGAGACTTACCAGCTCTCCTTCGCGAATCGAAAAGCTGACGCCGTCAAGTACTCTCCGACCAGGGAATTCGACGACCAGGTCCCTGGCTTCAAGGACCGTTCCATTAGCCATTGCTTCACGTCCTTCATTGGAAGTTGGGATTCCCATCTCATTCACTTCTCTCTGACTTCAACCATTGAGGGCTCCTTGTTGTAAGTTCCGGGACGACATTCCGGAGTCGATCGCCAGCGAGAGCGCGTTCAATTCCGCAGCCATCCAGTTTTGATAGTTGAACCCGGGGGTCGGCATAGTCTCGAATGCTCCAACCACGGGGACGGATGATTTTTCAGCTTCTGCGACGAAGCTCTCCGTGACAGGGTCGGTGACCTGCTCGTTGTACACGAACGCCTTCACCTGTCGCGTTGAGAGCAGCTTGTTTTGCGCGGTTATTTCTTGAGGGGAAAGGTCCACTCCGTTCATAACCTTGGCCTGAAATGCGAACGGGGTAAGAATTCGCAACCCGAGGTCTTGAAGAAGGTAGTCAGCAACAGGCTCAGTAACCGCCACCGGCTGACCACCGAACTTTGCTTTAAACGAGGCGATCTTTGTCCCTAAGAGATTCAACGAGCTGAAGAATGCCGACGCTCTCGCGCTGAAATAACCGCGGTGCGATGGCTGCAATGCCCCGAAGGTCGCCTCAAGCGAAATTGCCAGCCTCCGCATCGTCTGCGGCTCGTACCATAAGTGCGGATTTGGAGTAGAAGAGGGCAGCCCCAGAAGACGCCGGACGTCGACGATATTCCGATGCGGATTTGGCGTTGCCGCCTCCACCTTGTTCATAAACCCGTCGTAACCAAGCCCATTCTGGACAATCACTTGGGCGCTGTCGGCCTCGGAAGCCACCCGCGGCGACAGCTCGTATGAATGCGGATCTACATTGGGGTTGCTTTCAACCGAAATGACGCTCACATATCGACCCCCGATTTGCTGGGCGATGTCACCATACTGATTCTCCGCAGCAAGAACCCTAATGGAGCCGTTTCGGAATTGGGCGGCGGAAGAACAGCCAGCCACTCCCCCTGCCAGAACCGAAGTCAGCGCCACCAAGGCAACAGGCGCAGCAAGCCGCCCACGGAGGACATTTTTTCTCCGGCTCAACGGAATCAATGGGACCGAGTCCCGGTTCGCTCATGTCCGTATTCAATCATCTAATTTGTAATGATAACCATTTCATATTACGCTTGCACAAGTAAGCTTGGCGAGAGTTCTCAAATGAGCAAACATCCAAAGACCGACCCCACGACCGCAATGACCGAGGACGCTTCCCGGCCAACTCAACAGCGACAAACCAAGCAGCGCCGTGCGATCGAAGAAGTTCTGCGTAGCTCGTCAGCCTTCCGCAGCGCACAAGAGATCTTTACCGAGTTGAGGACAAATGGGGCAGGCGTTGGACTCACGACCGTCTACAATCAGCTTCGCTCTTTGGCTGAAGCCGGGGCGGTGGATGTTTTGCACTCGGAGGACAGAGAAGTTCTCTATCGCAAGTGCAGCCAGGCGAGCCATCATCACCATCTGGTATGCCGAAGTTGTGGGAAGACCGTGGAAGTGGACGTTCCCGATGTCGAGCAATGGGCGGTGAGAACGGCTACAGCCGAAGGATTTACCGATCCCAGCCATACGCTTGAAATCCTTGGCACTTGCAGGGGCTGTTCAGCAAAGAGCGGAGCATCGTGACCCGTTGCTTTCGATTCCTTGCGGCAGCTGCGGTCACCGCCGTCATCGCCTCCTCGTGCAGCGGAGGCTCCGGGAGGCTGACCGTCACATCTACCAACTTGCCGGCGGGTCTACGGGTGATTGGCTCTTCCGGCTGCGGCCAAGAGGTCACCCCAGGAGACGTAACCCTGCAGGAAAACCAATCCGGAAGCATGCGAAAGGTGTTGGTCCACATTCCTCCTTCCTATAGCCCTAGAACACCAACTCCAATCGTCCTCAACTTGCACGGCAGCGGCAGCGGCCCTGCGCGCCAAGAGGCGTTCACGGCTATGGACATAACTTCCGACAAGTACGGCTTTATCGTCGCCTACCCCCGAGGCGGCATCCGTGCTGGGAGTGGCTACGACTGGAACATCCCCGGAGTGCCTTTGTTTGGCGGAGCCAACTCCCCGGCTGGTGCCCCCAATGACGTTGCCTTCCTCTCGTCACTCGTTCCATTCCTGTCAACAAAGTTCTGCATAAACCCATCAATGGCTTACGTCACAGGCATGTCCGGCGGAGGCCGGATGGCCAGCGAGCTCGCATGCGACTCTTCGGCGGTATTTGCAGCCGCGGCACCGGTTGCGGGGCTTCGGTTGCCTACTCCCTGCCGGGGTTCTCGGCCCGTTTCCGTCATCGCCTTCCATGGCACCTCCGATCCGATCGACCCATACGACGGGCACGGCCAGCCGTACTGGACCTACTCAGTTCCACAGGCAGCCTCTTTGTGGGGAGCCAAGGACAAGTGTGCACCGCACCCAAATGAGGTGGCCGGAGTCGGATACTCGCTGACGACATTTGCTGAATGTGCAGATAGAGCGAGCGTCGAGCTCTACACCGTCACCGGAGAAGGACACGAATGGCCAGGCGGGCCCATCTTGTCTACCGCTATCACCAACGCACTCGGGCCGCAGAGCGGCGCAGTTAATGCGAACTCGTTGATGTGGGCGTTTTTTGCGGCCCATGAGTTCCGGAAATAGCGGGGTGAAAAATGGCGGACGGCCGGGTGCATAAACGAACCGCTGGCTGGGCTACAGGACCCCTGATGGCATTGGACAAAGGCTGATCAACCCCTGCCCTGCGGCTAGTCCTTATTTGCACCGGACATTCTTAGCCGGACCGTAGTCCCCCGAGAACCTGATCGTATCTGAACCAGATCGCAAAGCTGGTTTGCCAACCACAATCCGCGACCATTGTCAGCATAAGGATCGGGCAATCGCAGCCCCACCAACAGATTGTCAATCAAGCCCTTGTCGGCGACCTCGCACACGAACTGACCGGAATCACTCCAAGTTCTGACCTCGCCCCACCCATTCCCATGGACCATCGTGTTGGTGGCGGCCTCGTTGAAGGCAAGCACAAGGTCCGCCGTCTTTCCTGAATCGAGACCGGCAGCGCTGGCGCCAGCTCGAATTTTCATCCTGTATGAGATCAGTGGCGAGTAGCCGATTTCAAAAAGCCTGCACCCATCCGGCGGCGGATCCAAGGAGAAAGCATCCGAATTGCAAAGGGCATAGGGATCTGTGAAGTCAGGGGAGGGCTGGGTGATCCCACCGTGGACGATCGCGGGATGGGTTCTTGCCGCATCAAAGACCACCGTGGCCTTCAGGTTCGCATAGTCGTACGGGCAGAGCATCGTGCACATTCGCCCTTCGAGTGCGATGTTCGAAATGGCTTCATGTCGCGCTACCTCCAGTGACTCGGTCGCCAGGCGACCGGGCCACGATTGCTCACATACGATTCGTGTCCTGAAACTCTTGTTTTCCTCGTAGAACCGCTCGAACACCGTGTTCAGGCGTGCCGGGTTTCTTCCAAGCAAGTTGACATCGATAATTCCGATTTCGAGACTGTGGTCACTGAGTATTCCCCCCAAGAACTCAATTTTGTCCGTCGGTACTGCGATCAAAGTCGGCTCGCCGAGTGCTAATCCTTCCTCGACAAACTCGCCTATAACGTCAACGTACTCCGCTTCGCTTGAGTAGAAGAACGCGATATGTTCAAACCCGCCGACCATCTCATGAGTCTTTTCCTCCGAAGTGGCCCTACTTACGAAGGGCATAGCTCAAAGGAGTAGCTCTCCGGCCAGAAGAGGCCAACGACACGGCGCAAGCTCTCCGGTGGGTCGTGAAGCACCAAACGCAAGTTCCCGCGCGCTTGAGCCAAGTTGGCCAAAAGCGATGCACTGGCACAGTCAACGAACCTGAGACCGGCAAGTTCCAGGTGAATTTCGGCGAGAGTGGATCCACAGGATTTCGCCAGCTCCTCGACAACATCGCGAAGGTGGCTTCCGTTCATCTCATCAACCTCGCCATCCAGGCGGATTCCGATCCTGTCCGCCAACGGCGTAACCGAAAGCGTTCCGTCGTCCCAAGCAGGCTTTGACACGAACATCGAATGAGCCTCTTTGGCCAGATACAGCGGGTCGAGCGAAACGGGAAAGGTCATGTACTGACAAAGTCCTGCCGCGGGCATAGTCGAGTACGTGGCTTCCAGCAATTGCTCGTACTCTTGAAGCTGACTTACCGAGATCGCATCCCGGATGCTCTCCACCAAGCCACCGGTTGCTCTGTACCCGCAATATCCGTCCTCTACAGCCTTGTCGATCGCTCTGATTAGCATTCTGGCGGTCAATTCGGGGTCAAAGTAGCCCTGTGGAACGTATATCTGTGCCGCCGGCCGGAGAACCAACTGACCAGTCCTCACAGCGCTTGATGCATTCGCTCCGGCAATATCCAAACGCTCCACGAACGATTCCTGCTCATTACGTTCACATGAACACATCACCCTGTCCCCGGCCGCCAGTCCTGCCACCACGAACTCTTCCATCGCCCATTGCCGTTCCGCCGCCGAGTCAAAAAGACCACACACGTGATCACCGTGGTCAATCGCCGGAGGCGGCCTCAGAATTAGTTGTGCCATTGCCAACCGTCCTTGGCCTACGCCCCATTTACGCTAACCCAAGGAATTGGCCCGCGTCCAATTTTCTTAGGACCTGTCCCCGTTGGATCCCATAATGATCCTACCCATGACCGTTCCTGAATATTCCAAAAATCTTATGATCCCGTGGTGCCGCCCGGCGTCGACCCTGTCTCGGCTACGAACCCAATCACGATTCCCATGACTCCTTGTGTGTCTGATCCTGGATCCAAGGCATTGTCGTAGACGGCATGTATCGACACCTGGTCCCCCGCGTTCAGCGTTGCGATCGGTGGCGTCGTACCCCAACCACCCCCGCAACCGGACATGGTCGCTATCACGTATTGCCCAACCCCATTCGAAACCATGGCCGCCATTCCCTGCATGGGAGGAGGAGCCTGCACATAGCCCGCGACGGAGTTGCAGAGTAGGAGATTGTTTTGCGTGTCATCTTGAACCACAAGGTTGATGCCCCCGTCGTGCACGTGCCCGCCCAGGCCGACCAGCCTTCCCGGAGTGTTGACGTTCCAGGTGTAGCTGAAAACGTTGTAGCCCGCACTCGTCTCGTTAAGTTGGGATGTACCGCACTGGTCGATGTCGAGCCAGAAGGGGTGGACCGGGGTCAGGCTCGTACCTTGAGTAGCCGGGACCCAAGTCGCAGTCAAAGTGATGTCTACGTTAATCGCAGCGGTGTTCATGTTCATCAACATGTAGATCATGTCCCACGTGTCGTTAGCGCCTACATACCAGGCATAACCCGGCGGGAGGACCATCGGTGTCTTCTCATCACCCGATGCGAAAAATCGCTCCCCCTTTACTCCATAGAGATTCCAAACAGCGCTTGGGCAGGTTGCGTCGGTCTTGGCCGTGTCCAAGAAGACCGCATGGTGGAACCAGGCACCGCTTGCAAGGGTCGCTTCCGTGCCGTTGGTGTAGGTCAAATCGGCAACCAAAGAGGTTATGTAGCAATTGGTGCAAGGCATGGCCAGGTTTGTCTTGGGGAAGTTCCAATCCTGACCCATGGCCGACGAGGTAGCGGCTGGGACAGACAGGGGTCCATAGGTCATTTTGGTTGAGGTGCCCGGCGGCACATAGGTCGAGCCCGAGCTATCCGAGACTACGTTCATGTCGGGATTGGGAGTCGTGCCCGGCACCGAATCAGGATTTGTCGAGCAGTAGGCGCCTATGGTTGCGCAGTCGCTGGTTAGGGGAACGGGGCCGGAGCAGCTACTAAGGCCCGCAGGGCAAGCAGTGGATTCGTAGGTGAACTTGTCTGCCGCGGAAACCGGCGATGTCCCATTCGGAGTCTGGACCGTAACGTCAACGGTGCCCACTCCTGCAGGGCTCACCGCCATGACCGATGTCGCGCTCATGACCATTACGCCGGTTGCGGGCACTGTGCCGAAGTCGACTGCGGTGGCACCAAAGAGTTGGTTTCCAGTGATGGTCACCATGGTCCCTCCGGGGGTTGGCCCGCTCGCAGGCGCAACTGAGGATACGGTCGGCAAAGTACCGCAGGCGCATTGTGGTGGGTACTGGAATGTCGCTGATTCGCTGGCGAGCGAAGTACCTACAGCCGAAGTCACGGTTACCGGCACCCTGCCGGTAGCGCCTGAGGGAGCAAACGTGATCACCATACCGAAGAGGGAGAAATAGAACTTAGCGGGTGTGGTGCCGAAATCGACAGCCTTCAGGCCCATCAAGCCAGAGCCATGGATGATCACCAATGTCCCTGCATTTCCTGAGGACGGTGAAACTGAGCCTACGGTCGGTGGCATCGCCGCTTGCGCTGCCTGCGGTGCAATTGCTCCTGCTGCTCCCACCACCAACATTATGGGAAGCACTATTGCCGCAACCATCTGCAGGAAGCCTCGTGGGTTACGCATCATTGCCACTTCTCCGATCTGAGTAGGGCACGAGCAGCCGGAAGTAAACGAATTTCCGGTACTCACGCGGAGGCGTCCTTGAGAAAGGGCCATCAAATGCTGCGAACGCCCGACCAGGCGCAAACTAATGGTCCCCATAAGGGGTGTCAAGGAATTTATTGACGCGGCGTCAATAAGCTTGCCTTCGCCAATTGGTGCATCCCCAATAAAACGCAAAAAGGGGAGGCCAACCGGCCTCCCCTTCGCATTTGCCTGTTACGGACCAGCTGCGACGGTAACGATTACGTGCCGAGTCGCGTCCGAGTGACAGTCCGAGATCGCGTCCGAGTGAGAGAAACTCAACTGGCTAAACCGCGATCTAGCCCGAACCCTTCTCTAAAAACTATTGCGGACTCTCGCACTTCAGTCCGGCACACCGGTCCTTTCGCAGTTGCAAAGTCTCGCTGATTCCCTTCAGAGCTCCCGCAAAGGCGTCTCCGGCCTCGTCGGCCCTCGTTCGAAGTTCCGACACCTGCCTCACGGCCGGGTTCTCCCGGCACTTCTTGTAAAACCTACTGAGCTGCTCAACGCTGTCGGAATAGGTATCAGAATCGACGTTGCCACCGGATAACGTTCGGATCCAACGATCAGAGTCTGAGCCGTCCCGGCGCTTGTCGAAGAGATTCCATTCAGTCCCGTCCTCCGACCGGCGGACTTCAAAGTCCATGTCCGCATGTTTCTTCGACCCGAATACACGATCGTACGCCGCGTTCGCTATGCCGTCCTCCAGCCAGCCCTCGAGTTCCGAAAAGGTATTGCGGGCTTCGACTTTCAAGTAGTCACGCGACTGAAGATCCGCATCAACCCACTTGTTCCTGAGCTCTAACCAATGCTCCAGCGCTTCCTTGCAATCAGTGCAGTGTTGGACAGCCAAGTCCTTCAGCATTTCCGGTCTCGGGGGAGCAAGGGGCCAGCCGCTCGTTATTTTCCGATGCAGGAAAGTCGCTGCGGCCCTGATTTCATCAGCGTGATCCTGATTCATAGGCAGGTCGACTTCGATTTCTTTGGCCCGCTCTAGTTCAGACAACTTCGCCCGCATCGTTGCTACTTCGGTTCGGGCCGCATCTCGATCCTGTTTCAGCGCATGTGCCAACTCTTGGATTGTGGTGAGTTGAGCTTCGACAGCTCGTATGTGCCCTTCTAGCTTGGCCGCCTCGTTATTAAGGCGATTACCTTCCTCTAACGCAACGTCTCGCTCTACACGCATCTTGTGGAAAGCGATGAATAGAAAAACGGCAATTACAAATAAGATCGCAACCGTCGTCCACGGAAGCCATCCTCCCGGTAGTGCGTTTAGAAATCCCATCAGCAGCGTACCTACGGCAATGGCCGTCATGACGAGGCCGCTAAAGCTGATACATCGTTTCGCTGTGTCTTTGGCGATCTTCTTGAAAACGTGAAGGGAATCCAGGTAGCCGTGGAGATACCATTCTTTTGGACCAGACCCAGAACCAACCGCCATCTAAAAAATCTACTCGCCGCAAACCATCCCATATAGGCCATATCGATCTCGCCCGCTCTCTCCACTCCGAGCGGTCAGAGGTTCGGAAAGCCAACTAGCCCGGCGATGGCAGCAGGGATTGCGACGTATCCGTGGTCAGCTACCCAGATTGCCGGGTTACTGGATTGACCCAGAAGTGTTGAAGAGGGGTGAGGGTCTTCCAGGCAACGGCGACGATAATCCCTAGGAGGATTGCGATCACGGCCATCCGAAAAATAATGTCGAATAGAAAACAGAACCTGGCTCTCTCCAGGGAAGGCTCGAACGATCTTCGGTTTTCAGGTAGAGATCCCAAAAGGGATGTTTCCCCAACAGAGCCATAAGGGCCTTTGAAGCACCGCCATCGCTGCCGGACGCCACGTCGGCGCCCTTGTTGGGGCTGTCGTCATCCACAAAGGTGGCTGGTTTTTCCTCGTCAGGCTCAGGGGCTTTCTGGGTAGTTGTAGCCGCTTCCGCTTCTTCGCTCACACCTAGCCCAGTTGCAGATTACGAAGACGAAGCTCCATCGCGTGAGTAGAAGTTCGAAAGCTACGTGCCATTTCTTCTGGAGACCACCCGCTTCGGAAAAAATCCAGCACTTGAGAAGCTGGCATCAGCAGCGCCGCTGCGAACTGATTGGCGAAGATCTCATCCTCGTCGATCCCCATACCAGCAAGAGTCGATCGAAAGTCGACATAAGTCTTCGCGTCTGATTCTTGCGATCTCTGGATATAGTGCCCGATCTCATGCGCACATGTGAATCGGCGCCTATTGTCGCTGTCGAGCCTGTTGAGGCTTATCACAGGCGTATTGTGCGGGGAGATCACGATATTTCCGGATTCATCCTCCCTCAAGGGCACCAGCTTAACTCTTATCCCTAACCCAGTCGCCAATGCGATGGGATCGACTGGCAAGCCGTAGAACGGTCACCACGATTGGGCAAGTAGTTCCCTTGCCTTTGCTTCTGCTGCCCGAACGGTCACCCTCCGGTCCTCCAGCTTTCGCTCATACCACATGAGTGTAATCCTCATTAGGCAGCGCGTCTGCCCCAGTGAAAACCCTGACATGGCTATGAAGGTACGACTTGGCAGTGACACTCCAAGCGCCGCCAGGGTGCTCAGGGATCGTTGCGCCCAAATGATTCAGACTGACGCACCTACGTGCCCCTATCATGTACGTATGCCTACATGGACATGTCCTGCATGCAGAACTGTCGTGGAACACGACGAACCTCTCCAGAATCCGACCTTCATGAAGGAGCAAAGCGGTCGGATGAGCTTCAACGTGAACGACCACGTGGTTCACCAATGCGCCGAGGGGACTTACGGGCCAACGAGTTCAAACTGACCCACTACCACTCGCCGCAAACCATCCCATATAGGCAATATCGAGCTCACCCGCTCTGGCCACTCCGAGCGGTCATTGGAACATGTACTTAGGACTCAGGCCTGAGGCAAGTAAGGGGATGACTGAGTATTAACCCACAGCAGCCACCCTGCCCCAGCCCTAGACACAGCGATCCGTCTCAACGGAAGTGCGGATCGCAAGAAAACCGGAGATCGGTCGGCGGAACCGATCTCTAAGGCCTGCACCTGGGAACCAGGTGCAGAATCAAAGTAACCGTCACTTAGGGGCATGGGCAAGTCTGGAATACATAGCTGGTGCATGACCAGAACGACGGGTCTGGGTTGTTAGATACGTAAACCGAAGTGCTACCCACCCCTGTTCGGTTCCATGCCTACGATCCTAAGTTGAGACTACGCCAACAACGCAGCCGCTACTCTCCGGCTTGCCGCCGCCG
>DAIDIS010000075.1 GCA_027451785.1 Acidimicrobiales bacterium | reverse complement strand
ATCGAGGTGACCTGAGGGGCAACGGACTTATAGGTGTACTTGTCGGCAGCCGTGATCGGTGACGTCATATTGCCGTCGGATGCCACTACGTCGACGGTCCCTAAGTTTCCGGGAGGAGAGATGACGATGCAGGAGGTGGGCGTGCAGCTCTGTGTAGAAGCTTGAGTGGAACCGAAAGCAAAGGAAGCCGAGAAGCCATTTGCCACCAAGTTGGTGCCCTGAATCGTTACCGACTGTCCTCCTGTAGTCGGCCCTGAGTTCGGCAGAACAGAGGTTATGGTGGGTTGTACAACCACTTGATTCAAGGAGCAGGACGAAACCCCAAGGTCAGTGTTGCCGGAGGGAGTACCTACGGTCAGATCGAACGTAAGGGAATTCGGGACTATGCCGAAGGTCATCCCGTTCGAGTCGGTGAACGGACCCACACTTGGTATTCCTATTGGACTCAGCGGAATTTGAATCCCTCCGGTGGAATCTGCGACAGCTGGGACGGGTCCTGAATTCAACGGGCCATATGGAGCTGTTCCCAAGTTGAAAGACGACGGCGAGGCTCCGTCTTCGATGCTCAGCCCACTGGTAGCAACATCGAACGAACTTGCTTTGAGAAGCATGATTGCGTCGCTTACGACGTTGGGAGGCAGGGACAGCGTCGCGCTTACGTTGGCAATGTCGTAGGACGGGCCACCCACGGAGTTTGGTGGGACCATTCCGTCAATTGTCAGGCCGGCCGTCAAGTTGCCGACGATGGGCATATTGCAGTCCAAGGTCGCTGACGCTGGGAGGGGATGATAGTTGGGATTGTTCGAAAGATATGCGAAGTGGTCTGCCATTTCGGTGGTCGAAGTCCCATCAGGTGTCGTTACCGTGACGTCGACCGTCCCGGTACCGCTCGGACTGACTGCCGTGATCTGTGCATCGGAGACGACCTTGAAGCTTTCCGCGGGAGTTGAGCCGAAATTGACCTGCGTAGCGCCGCTTAGGCTTACACCGCTTATTTGAACTACGGTGCCGCCTTGAAGGGGGCCGGATCCCGGGGTGACACTGGCTATTTCCGGGACAAGATACTGGTAGTTCGACGAGGAATTGCCCGTTGAGCTGACGCCGCTTACTTCAATGCTCACCACGACGTTTCCTTGACCGGCGGGAGCGACGACGGTACATGAGGTGCTGGTGCAGCCGGTTATCGCCGCCTGGGTCTGGCCGAAGAGGACGGCGTCGTTAGAGCTTTGCGGGCTGAAGTTGATGCCGTTGATGGTGACCGTGTTGCCACCCGCTACCGGCCCGGAGCTTGGGGAAACTGACGAAATTGCGGGGGCAGAGGGGTTCGAGACTGTTCCGGTGCAGGTGAACTGACCCAGGTTGGAAGTACCGGAAGGAACGACGAAGGTGGCGTCGGCTGTCAATTGGCTGACCGATAGCTGTAGAGCGCTTGCCGAGGTGGCGGTGTAGCCACCGACGCTTTGAATCGGCGCCGCCGGGACGGTTAGCGATACCGGGTTGGAAACGGATATCGGGGTATCGGCCGAGACAAGCGGACCATAAGGCGAAGCACCGAGGTCCAAGGATGCCGGGCTGGCATTGCTGATCACGACTAATTGGGACACGGTCAATTGCATAGCTGAAGCTTGGAGGAGTGATGCGGCGTCCTGAGAGACTATGGCGGGAAAGTCCAATTTCGCCGACACATTGCTCAGGCTGAATGCTTCACCGGAACTCAGTGACGAAGGTGCGGTTGCCGAAAGGGTGAGGTCAACCGTCGCCTGGCCCAGGATCGGAAGCGTGCATTGCAGGACCTGTTGAAACGTAAAAGGAGAAGTGGCGACGGACGAAGCTGAATGAGAATCCGCTTTGATTGTTGTGGACGCCCCGGCAGATTGTGCCGCTATTCCACTAAGGGCAACTGTCGAAACCGCCGCCGCCGATAAGTATCTCTTTAGCCTTCCCGACCACCTGCTCACCGAATATCTGTTCACTATGAGTACCCCGCTCTCCAGTTGCCATATCGCTACCCCAATCTCGGGCAGCTCTGGTCCCGTTAACCAGAATCATTGGCGCTTATGACTTTAGTTAGCACATTTAAATTTGGAAAGGAAAATATTGCAATTATGGTGCCATTAGGAGGTTTTAATTAGCGGCAATTAGTCACAAAATGCAAAATCCGGTATGCCGCGACGAGCGAAATCTAGTTGAGCAATGCTCAGCATGAGGTGGATTGAAGCACACCCTAAGTTTCGGCGTGGTTGAAGGAGGGGTGACGGCGGAGAGATGACACCCTATTGCGAGACTCTGAGGTCCTAGAGTCCCAACGACCGGTCTATTGGTAGTTGAACTCTATTGCGTTGCCAGCGGCCGACGTGCCGAGGTGCGTGGTTACTGTGACTTCAACCGGTCCTGGCCGGCTCGCGGGTGGCGTGATCACGTAAAGAATGGAGTCCGAGACGACACTAAGGAATGGCGTTGAGCTTGAACCGAAGTTGACCTCTTCTGTGGCCGTAAGGTTCGTTCCCTGAATCTCCAGAATCGTTCCCCCATTTACCGGCCCCGAACTCGGACTGACGGAAGTGACGACTGGGGCCGCCGGGATATCGTATGAGTAGACGTCGCCTGGGTTGTCGGCACTGGTTCCATTGGGGGTCGTAACCGTCACGTCGACCAACGGCACGCCGTATCCTGGCGTGGCAAAGACATATAGGACCGAGTCCGACACCACCGAGAAGAACGGGGTCGGGTTAGTCCCGAACGAAACCGAAGTGGCCCCGGTGAACCCCGATCCCTGGACTTCGACGACCGTCGCTCCTCCCTCGGGGCCTTGGCTTGGACTTATCGAGGTGACATGCGGGACAGGATTGGCCGAACACGTGACACTGCCGAGGCTGGTCGTCGTGCCCGACGACATCTGGAACTGGAGGTCGAACGTAACTTGAACCGGAGCCAACTGAAGCGGAACATCTGCGCCTGCCGTGATGGGGCCGACGGTTGCAATCGGGCTCTGCGGTAACGTCAAGGCGAGAGGGTTGATTTCCGAGACAGGGGTGAGGGCGGATGTGAGGGGACCGTATGGAGGGGCCGCGATGTCGACCGGTGAGTTGACGCCTTCAATTGCCAATGTAATTTGCGAAGCCGTGGCCGTGGCCGCGGTTGGAGAGTAGAGGGGTTGGCCGAGCAAACCATTCATTGGGATCGTCAGCATGGTTGATACATTCTGGAGGTAGAAGGCTTGGCCGGTAGTGATTGATTTCGGCCCGGATCCGGAGATCGTCATGGTAACCGGCCATTGCCCGGCGCTCGGGATTATGCAGATGAGCTGGTTCTGGAAATTGAAGGGCGTTGAAGTCCCTGCCGTAAGGGAATTTGTCGTTACCAAATCGGGAATCGTCGCCCAAGATGAGCCGGGCTGAGCAGCCATGGCGCTTGGCGTTGCCGAAGCAACCATCGCAAGCAGGGTTGCCAAGAGTGTGATCCCAATGCCGGATATTGACTTACGGGAAAGAGGTGTGGCCCGGCGGCATACCACGGAACCGATCAAATTCTTAGAAGCGACCGCTACGGACCGCAAACTTGCTGTGGAGTCCACTTTGCGCACTTCGATTTCCTCCTCGTTTCTTCCCGCACGGAGTCGTAAGTCGCCTGCAGCCGGGAAATGAAAGGTGACTTGGTTTGACAGTATCTTCCGCCTTCCGAGATGTAAAGAGCGCAAATCCTCAATTAATAGGGGCTAAGCAGGTATAACTGGGCTGTCGGCAACCCGGTTTCCGGCCTGGCTTCGTTTGGCGTGATGGCACGCAGTTGGGTCAGAGTGAAAGCGTGGATAGGGGAGCCGTGGAAAGTCCGACTGTTATATGGTTCCGGCGGGACTTGAGGATCAGAGCTAACCCGATAATCCAAAAGACCTACAAGAGCCCTGAACCCGTAATCCCTGTTTTCGTATTGGACCCCGCATTGATTGTAAGGGCAGGGCCCGCTCGGGTTCGCTTCCTGTACGAGTCTCTTTCCACATTGGACGAGGAGCTTGGAGGGAACCTTTGGGTGCTCAAAGGCAACCCCGTCGACCTTGTGCCGAATCTGGCAGAGTCGGTCGGTGCCAGGCGAGTCCTAGTCTCCAACGACTTTTCGCCATACGGAAGCGCTAGGGATATCGCTGTCGCCCAACGTCTAGCGGCTTCGGCGGTTGGTGCTTCGGCGGGTGGGGCGAGCTTCGAGAGGATGGGCAGTCCTTACGTAATCCCACCGGGCGAGATTCTCTCCAAGTCAGGGAGCCCGTATAGGGTTTTCACCCCTTATTACAGGGCTTGGCGAGAAGAGATCGACAAAAGGATCGACAACGGCACCTTGTGGGGGATGGGAGCCGCACGTTCCGGGCCACCCGAAGCATTTGGAGAGCGATTGTGGGGCCGGGACTCTGAAGCTCCTGCTCAGGTTGGAGCAATATCGCCCAACGAAACCATGAGCGACGAAGCCCTGCTTCTTGCAATCGGCGACAAAGGCGCCCGGAATACAAACTGGTTCCGCGGTGGAGAGCATGCGCACGGGCTCCGCGGAGGAGAGCATGCGGCTTGGGAAGCCCTAGATGCTTTTTGTGAGCCTGACACAAGGTTTCAGTCCAAGATTTCAAGGTACGGGACCATGCGAGACCAACTCGGCGGCAGCCCGACCTCTCGACTTTCGCCTTACCTGAGGTTCGGGTGCATTGACCCCAGCCAGGTGATCTTCAGGATTCTGGAGACTTCTCTTGACGAGGACCTTATCGAGCCCTTCTTGCGCCAGCTCTGTTGGAGGGACTTTTGCGCTGACATCGTCCATCACGAGCCGGAATTGGTGAAGAAGGAGCACGATGACTCCCTTGCCGGAATTGAGTTAGACCGGGGTGACGTAGCCGACGCGAGGCTCGCCGCTTGGAAGGCGGGAACTACTGGATACCCGATTGTCGACGCCGGGATGAGGCAGCTTCGTGCAATTGGGTGGATGCCGAACCGTGTCCGGATGATCTGTGCCAGCTTCCTGGTAAAGGACCTTCATATTGACTGGCGGGTTGGTGCCGCTCACTTCAGCGAGTTCCTGGTCGATGCGGATGTTGCCTCAAACTCCCAGAATTGGCAATGGGTCGCTGGAACGGGCATAGATCCTTCGCCCTTTTACCGAGTGTTCAACCCGGTTTCTCAAGCCTTGAAATTCGACCCGGCAGGCGACTACGTGCGCCGTTGGGTGCCGGAACTTGCGGGAATTCAAGGCTCTGCGATTCATGAACCCTGGTTGCAATCTCCGGGAGCAGTCGAGCCTTCCTATTCAGCACCGATTGTCGACCATGCCCAAGAGAGGATTGTCGCCCTGGAGAGGTACCAGGCGGCAAAGGCGCGATTCCGGGAAATCGATGAGATGGGCTGATGCGGCACCGAGCGGCAAAGACCAACAGTGGGGACGGCGATGAGATGGGCTGATGCGGCACCGAGCGGCAAAGGCGCGATTTGAGCTAACTTATTAGTGACCCATTCGGGGGTGGTGTAATCGGCAACACAACAGGTTCTGGCCCTGTTATTGGGGGTTCGAGTCCTCCCCCCCGAGCCAAGGTAGCAGTGTCTTTTGTTGGCAGGAGGATCCCTCTTTCCCTTAAGCTCTGTTGCTCAAGGTCCCATCGTCTAGTGGCCTAGGACACCACCCTCTCAAGGTGGAGACACGGGTTCGAACCCCGTTGGGACTGCCAAGAAGGTGCAGGTCAGAGGGTATGTCTGCCGAGGGTCGGCGAAAGGCCTTCGGAATTTACAGCCGTTTTACAGCCTCGGTTACGGCTGAGAGATAAAGTCTCCTCCATGAAGGGGACTATCCGGGTCCGCGAAAATGCCGATGGCTCGAAGCGCTATCTCTGCCAGGTCTACGCGGGGCGCGACCCCCGCACCGGCAAGAAGCGCTACCTAACCGCCACCGGCACCTCCGAGCGCGAGGCGCATCGCCTGGTCCACAAGCTCATCGCCGAGGCCGAGTCGGGCAATGTCTCCCGTGATCGTTCCACGCTCTCCGAGTTGATCGCCGCCTGGATGGAGAACGCCGGCCCACCTGGCGAGTACACCCGGACAGTTTATAAGGGCTATATCAACAAGCACATCGAGGACAGCATCGGCCGGATGCAGGTGGCAAAGCTCAGGGTCGAGGACCTCGATCGCTGGTATATCGAGCTAAAGGAGAAGGGCCTTGGTCCCGCCTCGGTTCGGAAGGCTCACAACATCGTGCGCGGAGCCCTGACCCAGGGGCTTCGCTGGGGATGGGTTTCAACGAACGTGGCCGCCCAATCCAGTCCGCCCTCGGTTCCCCGTCCTGTCATCAAGACGCCCGAGTCGTCGACTGTGGCGAAGATGATCAAGCTGGCGGAGCAGGACTCCGACCCGGAATTTGCGGTGTACATAAGGCTCGCAGGAGTTACCGGAGCAAGGCCCGGCGAGATGTGCGGGCTCAGGTGGGAGGACCTCGATTTTGAGACGGGGGAGCTGTTTATCCGTCGGCGAGTTCTCAGGGCTGCCCCGGTCCCGCTGGTCCAGGACCTGACCAAGACCGGAACG
>DAIDIS010000074.1 GCA_027451785.1 Acidimicrobiales bacterium | reverse complement strand
GTGACCCACTTCGGTTGAGGCGCATATCGGGCAGGTTGTCCTCTTCGGCTCGAAAAATCTGTCGAGTCCTTTCCGCAACTCCTCTTTGTACTCCTGGCGAGCGGCCTCCACAAGGTCCACTTGAGGCGGAGCCGTGGACTTACTCGCAAAGGTCGCAAAGTACTTCGCCGGTGTCACCACGAGACGGAAAAGGCCTCCCGTGAGCTTGTCTTTGGGGTCCACCCTCCCGGGCACGTACGAGTAGAAGGGTTGAGATGTGTAGGCAAGCGCAGAAGCGATGCCCCAGGGCCTTGCGCTCGCTGCGCCGACGACGGCCAGTACCCATGAGAAGAGGTTGAGAATTGCGAAGAACTTCCACGAGACCTCGTAATAGGCCTTTAGGAACTCTTTGTACTCGCCGGGTTTCAACTCCGTGGAACGCAGGTCGGGAGCGATTGCATAGTCGGTCTTCATGAAGCAATAGCGCTTGAAGATTTTAAAGACCCTTATGTACTCGGTGATGCCCAGCGGGGTATCAAGGTCATAGTCCGCCAAGGGACCCTGCTTCGCACGAAACATGACGTCCGCAGAGACAAGAGTCGCATGGTAGGCGCCCTTTGCTTGAGTGATGATCGCGTCCTGGTTCTTGCCACGGTCCACCTCACGAATGAAGTCATGAGCTCTCAGTAGGTCAAGATCGCTCGGTATGAGGTCGAGCACCTCGATTCCATTCCGCTCTGCGTGCGCAATTGCCGCTCGCTTGGTCGCCTCGTCAAGGTTCACCCCCTTTGCAACAACGAAGGTGTACTGCGGATCAACGTCCATCTCCGAAGGTTCCAAGACGGGAAAATTCATTATCCTCGCACGCAACCTCAAGCCGTTGGCCACGAAGGCAGCGGTTACCAGCGCCCATCTGTATCTCCAGCCCAGCTTCATCTCCCTGCCTCCCTCATTCGTTCCCCCAGTAGAACTATGGAATCGGCAGCCAACTCAGCACCCCCGGCCAAGCCAAAAGATTCCTCGACCCTTTTTGCAGCCTTCACATAGTCCCCATTTCCCATTACTTCCCTCATGGCGGCGGCTATGTCGGAGCTTCGCGAACGCCCGAACTTGACCCTCACTCCGCAGCCGGCCCCGACGACTTGGTCGGCGACTATGGGCTGGTCATCCCTAATGGGCGCAAGAATCATGGGGATGCCGCAAGAGAGCGTCTCACAGACCGTGTTATGGCCGCCGTGCGATACCACCAGGTCCATGTGCTCCAGCAATTCGACCTGCGGTACTGAGGGCATGACGAGAACCGACTCCGGAACTTCTCCCACGAGATCAGGAGGTGCTACTACGACAGCCTGGACCTGCTTGCCTTCTTCGCTCAAGAGATCGACCGCCCCGATTGCCTCCTTGAAGAACCGTGCCCCCGCGCTCACATTTACAGTCCCGAGCGAAATCAGAATCTTCGTTGACCCGGGCTTGAGCCAGTCGTATGGGAACTCTGTGGGCTTGGGCCTAGAGCCCGTCACCGGACCCACGAACACAACTTCCGGCCCGAATCGGGAGGTATCGCCCATCAGCGCCTCAGTTGTGTAGGCAATGATCAGTTGGTCCGAGAACCTGAGGTCTCCCGCCTTGGCCTCGGTCTCGGGAACTCCGAGCCTCACCTGGAGATCGACCAAAAGCCCCATCACCCACTCGCCGATCTTCGGAAGAGTCTCAAACGGTCCTTGAAGCTCGGCGGGCGTTGTCGCCGAGGTTACCCAAGGGATACCGCGCTGTCTTGCGACGATTGCGCCTGCGACCGTCTGCTGGTCGACAACCATCACGTCGGGGGAATACTCGGTGGCCACTTGGTCCACTTCCGTATAGGTGAACTCGGCAATCGGAATGAGGAACTCCTCCCAGAGGAACTTGAGTGCCGCCGCGCCCCTCATGCCTGCAGCGCGCTCTTTGATTTCCCCTTCCTTTTCCTCCTCGATCTTCCCGCCGACGTTGAAGATTTTCGAGTCCTTCGGCAATAACCTACCGATGACATCCTCGGGGCCAACCCAGGCGACTTCGTGGCCCATTCTCTCAAGCGCATCTCCAACGCCGATTGTGGGGTTGGTGTGCCCCGACAAAGGAGGCACTACAAATAAAATTCGCATCAATCGATGCCTTCTGTATCACCGGCGGGGTTCGGGCTCTCCGGGTCGCTCACCGCACGAGCGCTTTCTTCACGGGCCTTTTCAACCTCTGTTGCGGCCCACTTTGTCCAGTCCTCGTCCCAGTCTTCCGGCATCTCTCCGGCCACAGGGGGCCAAGGGGCATTTGCCGGATACCACAGAGGCCTCGTGGGCATCCAGGTGCCCTCGGTGCGGCGCCTCTTTGCCGGTCCCAGCCTGGATGCCGAGTCGGCAAGCTCATTGCGCTCCGCCCTCCCCAGCCAGTCAAGGAGAGTCTTCCTCACGTCAAAGGTCGCCTCCGTCATTACGGAGTGAGTACAACCCTCAAAGACGTGAAACTCGCTTTTCGGCAGAAGGTCGGAAAGGTCCTCTGCCCACTCCAACACGTCGGAGTTCTCGCCATAGATCGAAAGGGTTGGAGCCTTGATTGCCGAAAGCTGCTCTTCGGTGAACTCGATAGGCACCGACATGTCCTTTACCAACGAGGTGTCTTCAAGTATCGACCTGGCAGTTGCGGCCAGCTTGCGGAACTTGCGGTCGGAGTTTTCCGAGAGCCACTGGTTTACTAGCGGATGATCCACGAACTTCCCTGCAAACTCTAAGCCGCCGACCATCCGATCGGACCAGCCTTCGACCGCCACGTGCGCCTCGATCAAGATGACACCGGCCACCCTCTCAGGGTGATGAACCGCCATATACAAAGCGAGGATCCCCCCGAAGGAGCTACCTACGAAATAAACCGGCTCTTCCACGCCCAAGAAATCGAGAAGAGCATTCAAGTCCGAGATCTGGGACTCGACGTCATAGCCGTCGGCAGGGCGCTCCGAAAGCCCGTGTCCTCTCAAGTCATAGAGGATTGCAGTGTTCTCCTGACCTACAGGGTTTGCGAGAGTCATGTACCAGCTCGACATGTTGTCGAGCAGCAAGCCGTGAAGGAAGACGACCTTCGCCCCTTGGCTCCCCAGGACTTGGTAGTGAATCTCGATCCCGTTCAGCTTCGCCTTAGGCATTTTGACCCTTCTTGGGGGAGGAGAAGAACGATGCCGCCAGGCGAGCCAGGTCCTCTTTAGCGTCTACGTGGAGGCCATGCCCTCCCTCCAACTCGATGATCTCAGCTTGTGGCAAGAGCTTCGCCAAGGCCATCGCCTGCAACCTGAAAGGCGAGCGGGTCCCTACCGTCGCCAAAACGGGAACGCCAATGGACTGGACTGCCTCCTCGGCAACGTCCCCATACTCATCCAGATCCTCAAGTATCGTCGTTTTGGAAAGCAACGTCTCCTCTTTCGAAAGTCTCGACCTCGGCCGGGAGGCCGGTGTTCCCCATCTTCTGGGGACAACGTCGGGATCGGGCCCGTTGTTCGCCTGTTGTCCTCCGGGCGATGGTGACTCTTCGCCAAGGGCAACCGGCTGTTGGCCCTGCTCTACAATCTCTCGGGCTGATTCGCCGATTCCCGATATGAAGGTGTCAATCGTTAGGACCTTTGCCACTCGGTCGGGGCGCTCTTTGGCATAGGCCAGGGCGACGATTCCGCCGAAGCTATGGCCAATCAACAGCAACGGCTCATCCCCAGGGCACATCACCTCAAGGTCGTGGCAAAACTGGACGAGCCTATAGCCCGTCTCGGGCTGGTCGGAAAGCCCGTGGCCGCGCTGGTCATACATGACAACGTGGAAATCTTCAGCCAGCAACCTACCCAGCCCGAAGCACCACGAGGCTACGCTGCCGGTCAGGAGGCCGTGAAGCAACACGACTTTGGGGCGCGACGGATCCCCTTGAGTCATGTAATGGATCCTGAGTCCGTTTACATCCTTGTATGGCAAGCAATACTCCTGGGCTCAGGTTCGGTTAATCGACTCGACGACGAATTCGACCACTTGACCGACCGAGATTTCGATTATTTCCTCAAGCTCCATGTTGGCCAGCCAGCCAACGAAGTCGATCTCATCGCCATAGCGCTCACGGAGCTTCTCAGAAAGCGCGACAAACTCGATGCTCTCA
>DAIDIS010000073.1 GCA_027451785.1 Acidimicrobiales bacterium | reverse complement strand
CTGGAGGCGCTGGAAGCCGCTTGGGATGCGGGAATAAGAGCCGTGGTCTGCGTTGGCACCACGCTTGATTCCTCAAAGAAGGCAGTGGACATCGCCCTTGAAGCGGCACGTGATCCGGAGTGCAATGTTGTTGTCGGGGCGACTGCGGGGATTCACCCTCACGAGGCTTCTTCCGGCACGGGAGCACTGGAAGATTGGGTAAGAGACCTGCCTGGCGAAGAGCGCGACGTGATTGTTGGCATCGGCGAGTGCGGGTTCGACCTCTACTACGAACATTCGTCGCCACAAAACCAAGAGACAGCGTTCCGGTCCCAAATCGCGCTTGCCAAGGATCTCGGATTGGCTTTGGTTATTCACTCTAGGGATGCGTGGGCCGATACCTACAGGGTGCTGGAGGACGAGGGGGTACCCGAGGCAACGGTCATCCATTGCTTCACCGGGGGAACCGAAGAGGCCAACCGCTGCCTGGAACTCGGTGCATACATTTCGGTAAGTGGGATTGTGACCTTCAAGAACGCTGAGGAACTGCGTGACGCCGTCAAAGTGGTGCCTTCGGATCGCCTGCTTGTCGAGACGGACTCGCCCTACCTGGCGCCGGTCCCCCATAGGGGTAAGCCCAACCAGGCGGCTTTTGTACCGATTGTTGGGGAGATGGTCGCCAACGTTTTGGGCGTCGCTCCTGGCGTAGTGGCAGCCAGGAGCGCGGAGAACGCCCGAACTGTGTTTGGGCTGGGTAGGTTGGGAATGCCCGGCAAGGCCGGTATCGGCTAGCCGACCGGCGAGTCTCTCAATGGCCGATTTCCTAACCAAGACGACAATCGCCTCGCTTCTCGATGCTGCGGGTAGGCACCCGAAGCGCTCCCTGGGCCAGAATTTCGTTGCTGACCCCAACACGGTCAGGAAGATTGCAAAGCTCGCAGGAGTGGGTCCCGGCGATCTCGTTCTCGAAATCGGGGCAGGGCTGGGATCGCTGACGCTGGCCTTGGTTGAAGCGGGGGCTACGGTTGTGGCAATCGAGATAGATCGCCATTTAATACCGCAATTGAGGTCTGTAGTTGAGCCTCAAGGTGCCAAAGTCATCGAGGCGGACGCGATGAAGGTGAACTGGGGTGAATTCCGAGATCGTCACCTCGCTGACCTCGAGTCCGGTGCGGCCGATTGGGATGCTGGCCAGACCTTGCACCCTCAAGGGATAGGTGGGCGTCGAGGGCCGACCGATTGGAAGATGGTCGCAAACCTGCCATACAACATCGCTACTCCGTTAGTGATAACTCTGCTTGAGTCAGCGCCGTGGATCGGCGAGATGCTGATAATGGTTCAGATGGAGGTTGCTGAGCGATTGGCGGCCAAGCCACGAACCAAGGCGTTCGGGAGCGTCTCGCTGAAAGTCGCATATTGGGCGGAGGCCAAGGTCGTGGGAAAGGTCTCTCCCGAGGTGTTTGTTCCGAAGCCGAATGTAAACTCCGGCTTGTTGTCCATCAGGAGGCGGAGTATTCAACCAGGGGTTCGTCCGAGTGGAGATGGAAGCGCCCAAAGCTCGGAGCAGGGGAGTGGCGTCACCTACGAAGAGCTTTTCTCATTGGTGAAGGCAGGATTCGCAAGCCGGAGGAAGATGCTGAAGGGCTTGGTCGGAGAACGACTGGAGCCGGGCTCATTCGAGAGTTCTGAAATATCCGAGAGCGCAAGGGCAGAAGAATTGTCATTGAGCGACTGGCTAAGGTTGGCACAGCACCTGAAGTCCGTACATGGGAGCTGAGAAACCGGGCGCCGTTTGATGCGGGGTGTGATACGCCGTGTGACACGGGGTGTGATCCAGGCAATGGCGAACCAGCGTGCTCGGATGCGAATTGGATCTTGTCAGGTATAGGTAGGCCCGGCTTGGGCTTCAAGGAGAATCAATGAGTCAAGGGCAAGACATAGAGACAAGCGGCCAGCACAACTCCGCCAACCTTGAATCAGAGGTTGTTCGACGCATACTCGTTGCACCGGCCAAGCTGACCCGGACATTAAAGGTTACGGGAGTGCGCAATGACGGCTATCACCTGATCGAGTCCGAGATGGTGTCGATCAGCTTGGCCGACCGGATCGAAATTAGTGAAGGCAGTGGATTGGAGATCAGGTACGCCCCTGGTGGATTCGGTCCAATGAGAGGTCGAATAGGGATGGAAGTCGTCTCCGGGGGCGACAACCTTGTTTCACGCGCACTCAGCCTGGCGGGAAGAGATGCCAGAGTCCGCTTGACCAAACTGATTCCAGCCGGTGCGGGGCTTGGTGGCGGTTCTTCCGACGCAGCAGCAATTCTCAGGTGGGCGGGTGTATTCGACGCCGAAATAGCTGCGAAGTTGGGTGCCGATGTTCCTTTTTGCCTCAAGGGCGGCAGGGCAGTTGTAAGGGGTATCGGCGAGGAAGTAGATCGCCTGGAGGAGATCGCTCTCGACTTTGTGTTGCTGGTGCCGCCTTTTGGAGTTGAAACCAAGAGCGTCTATAGAGCTTGGGATGAACTAGGTGGACGAAGCGATAGCGCTTTGAATGACCTCACTATTCCGGCGCTCCATGTTGAGCCCCGAATGATTGAGTGGCGGGACGTTCTTGGCAACCTGACCGGCACGGAGCCGACAATGGCTGGAAGCGGGTCGACATGGTTCGTGGAGGCGAGCCCAGACGACGTTGGCCTTGGTGAAGGACGATTACAAGAGCGTGCCGAAGAGTTGTTAGGCAAGGGAGCTTTGCTTTTTCACGCTCACGCGGTGCCTGCGGTCGGTTAGCTTCGTCGACTTTTCGGGTGGCTGTGCCTAAAGTCGGGTGGCTGAACCCCAATGGGCGTCGTTGACTATCAGGTTGGCTGTGATGGGAGCT
>DAIDIS010000072.1 GCA_027451785.1 Acidimicrobiales bacterium | reverse complement strand
TGGGACCAATTCACTTCGACAAAGGCGGGTTGAGTTGACGAGTACCGAAGTCGAGGGCAATTTGGGCAACGCTCCAGAGCCGGGTAACGAGGCCGAAGCGGCTGCGGATGAAGATTTCGCCAATCGCCTTGACTCAGGTGCCGGTGCCGAAGCTGACGGCAATGCCGTCGTAGGTGGTATTCCCAAAGGGGTACTTGAGCACCTGGCGAAGTCGATAGTCGACACCCCCGAAGCGGTTTTGGTAGAGGTCGCACAGCAGAGTGACGCTTCAAAGTCGGTACTCTTGCGTCTGCACGTCGCCCCGGAAGACATGGGGCGTGTGATTGGGCGTCATGGGCGGGTGGCGAACTCGATCAGGACTCTTGTACGCGCAGCAGGTGCCAGAGAAGGCGTCGATGCGCGAGTCGACATCGTCGACTGACTTCTCGGCACCTAGGCAGTTCGGCAACCTAGAGACCGGTCGATTTAAGAAATGCCGCCCGAGCTACTTCAGATTGGGAAGATCGACAAGCCACACGGCTTGAGGGGCGAAGTCGTCGTTTCATTGGTGACAAATCGGCTGGAGCGCATGAATCCCGGTTCGGTGCTTTACGCGGGAGCGACGAAGCTGGTGGTCACCAAGTCAAGTCCACACACCGGTCGGTATATAGTCAGCTTCAAGGGTGTCTACGATCGAGCGGCCGCTCAAGCATTGGCCGGAGAACCGCTTATGGCAGAGGCTCTGGACGACCCTGACGTCTTGTGGGTTCACCGCCTGATTGGAGCCGTGGTTGTCGACAAGCGGCTCGGAGTCGTGGGAACCGTGGCGGAAGTGATCGAGAACCCAGCAAGTGACCTGATTGTTCTTGAAGGTGGAAAGCTGATCCCAATGCGATTCGTGGAGAAGATTGTGCCGCTCGCTGAACTGGGAAGTGAAGCGGAGAATGGAATTGAAACGCTTGATGGCGTCGATGCCGATCTCGACGCCGCAAACGCGGTGGTAGTTGACCTGCCGGATGGATTACTGGATCTGAATTGACGGGAATCGAGGTGAGTCCGGAGTGAGAATCGACGTCTTCACCATTTTCCCGGGCCTAATCAAAGATTTCTGCGGTGAGAGCCTTGTTGGCAAGGCGATCAGCGAGGAGATCATCGACTTGCGAGTTCATGACATCCGAAGTTTCTGCGGAGATCCAAGGCGTTCGGTTGACGATACGCCTTTCGGCGGAGGACCCGGAATGGTCATGATGCCGGAGCCGATTTTCGAGAGCATCGAAAAAACCGATTCTCCCAGGCCGATTCTCCTCATGTCGCCTGGCGGACGCAAGTTTGATCAGGCATTTGCAAGGCGGTTGGCGGGAGGTGGCGAGGCAGATGGATTTTCGATTCTTTGTGGTCGCTACGAAGGGGTGGACCAGAGGGTGGTCGACTACCTGGTTGACGAAGAAGTCTCAATTGGCGACTTCGTTTTGTCGGGAGGTGAAGTTGCCGCTCTTGCCGTAGTGGAAGCGGTAACTCGTCTTGTCCCAGGGGTGATGGGCAATGCCGAGTCGGCAAACGAAGAGAGTTTTTCCGATGGCCTCTTGGAATACCCGCAATACACGAAGCCACGAGAATATAAGGGCATGACTGTCCCTGAAGTGCTTCTTTCCGGAGATCATGGCGCCATCGCTCGATGGAGGAAACTCAAATCTTTGGTAAAGACTATTGAGAATCGTCCGGATCTTGTCGAGTTCCGTGGCGGCCTGAGTCCGACCGAGATGCGCCTGCTGGCCGATAACGGCTATTCTTATGAGCCGTACTTCACCAAGGAGCCCCCTGAGTCCTCATGAACGCAACTGACGTAATCGACAGAGATAGCCTTCGTGACGATATCCCAGATTTTTCGCCTGGAGATACCGTCAAGGTTCACGTTCGCGTCATCGAGGGCAGTCGCGAGAGAATCCAGGTTTTTCAGGGAGCGGTGATCCGGCGCCAGGGATCGGGCGTGCGGGAGTCCTTTACGGTGAGGAAGGTGAGCTTCGGGGTTGGCGTAGAGCGGACCTTCCCGGTGCACTCTCCAGTAATCTCCAAGATCGAGGTCGTTACCTACGGAGACGTTAGGCGCGCGAAGCTTTATTACCTGCGGAATCTCTCGGGCAAGGCTGCCAAGATCAAGGAGAAGCGGGACGCCCGCTAGAGGGTCCCGGGATTTTTTGATACTAAGATGCTTGCCGCTGTGTGCAGCGTCCATTGTCGGCCATCGATAAAAGGTGCAAGTGCCCGAAGGTAAAGAAAGCCACCGCCAGGCGTTGGGGCGCGCCGGCGAAGAATTGGCGGCAAAGTGGTACGAGAATAACGGCTATGAAGTGATTGCTAGGAACTGGCGTTGCCGGGAAGGCGAGATTGACATAGTCGCCAGAGCCGGACGAGTGTTCATCTTCTGTGAGGTCAAAGCTCGTACCAGCGATGCGTTCGGTACTCCTGCGGAGTCGGTGACTCGTGAGAAGCAGACCCGTATCCGCCATTTGGCTGCTCGATGGATTGAAGACGAGGCGCCGGTACACCCGAGGGAAATTCGCTTTGATGTGGCGGCAGTTTTGGACGGGAAGCTGGAAATACTCGAGGGGGCGTTCTAGGTGCGACTTGAGAATGCATCGAAGCTGGTTTCTCTAGGACGGCCGAGTCCAGTTCCGGGTGCGCCAGTCAACTCCCCGATTGTCTTGTCTTCCACATACCATGCGAATGGCGAGATCGCATATGGTCGGGAGTCCAACCCAGCTTGGGAGTCAATTGAAGAAATCGTCGGTGACCTGGAGGGAGGGCTTGCGACACTCTTTGCTTCCGGGATGGCTGCAATTGCTGCGGTGATCGAGACGCTCGATGCCGGCGCCAAGGTGGTTGTCATCGAGGACTCGTACAACGGTACGAGACACTTCCTCGACGACCTGTCTTCTAGGGGGAGGATAGTGGTCCAAAATGTAAACGGGTTGGACCTGCCCTCAGTGGAGTCCGCTTTGGATGGTGCGTCGATGTTGTGGATCGAGTCTCCGACGAACCCACTCGTAAGCGTGCTCGATATCGGCAAGCTCGTCGAGTTGGCTAAATCGGGTTCCGGCGAGGTGTTGGTGGTTGCCGACAATACATTCGCGACCCCGCTCCTACAGCAGCCGCTGTCCTTTGGAGTGGACGTTGTTGTGCATTCGGCCACGAAGTACCTTTCCGGGCACTCGGACGTGATCGGCGGGATCGTCGTTACCGCAGACGAGCCTTTACACCGCAGGATTGTAGAGCGAAGGATGTTGCATGGTGCGGTAATGGGGCCCCTGGAAGCCTTTTTGTTGTTGCGCGGATTGAGGACGCTCGATGTCAGGCTGGAACGGTCACAGGAGAACGCCGGATTCTTGGCGTCCAAGTTGGCAGAAGATGCCAGGGTCGCAAGAGTTCGTTACCCAGGATTGGCGAGCGACCCCGGGCATAAATTGGCTTCTGAGCAGATGTCCGGCTTTGGGGCAATCGTATCTTTTGAGGTCGGCCCTTTGATTGCTCTTGGGGAGGTTCGGGAGGGTTCCAGCGAATGGGTTGCAGCCGAGACCGAAGCCGACAGAGTGTGCGAAGCGGTCCGCCTATGTACCTTCGGGACTTCGTTGGGCGGGGTGGAAACCCTGCTTGAGCGCCGCAGGCGTTGGGCTTGGGAGCAGATGACTCCTCCAGGTTTGATCCGGCTTAGCGTGGGAATAGAGGATGCCCATGATCTCTGGTCGGACTTGGATGCGGCACTGGGGCAGTCCGTCGGCAAGAAATAGGGCGGTTCCCCGGTAGCCCAGTGGTAAGCACGTTGGTTACCGGGGAGCGGCGTGGAAACTAGACCGGCAAACGCTGCTACGGAGCGGAGCCGGTCGATCCGGTGCTAACGATCTTCTGAGTGGCCAGGAACGAAAAGCAACCCGTTCGGCTGAACTGAAGTCAGGACAGTTGAGATCCGCCCGGTCCAGATATTAAGGGAGCCTAGGTAGTTCGGCTGATTCACCGGAACGTTGGCATCCATTGGTGTGACTGCAACCAATGCGGTGTTCTTCGGAAAGACTCCGGCGAGCAGGTACACCTTGTTTGCCTTGGTGTCCGAGATAAGCAACCGGCCTTGTGACGACGTGACGAAAGCAGTGTCGTTGATTGACTGGCTCAAGTTCAGAACGGACAAGCTCTGTGATGCCTTGCCTGGGTTCGAGACGTAGATTTGCTGGCCATCACCTTGGCTGTCGAGTACTAGATCCCCGCCGAATCTCGGCCAATCACGTGGAACCACTTCGTTTGAGTCGGGGTCGGTGAGCGCAAGGGTAACGGGCTTGCCAAAGTCGGGTGAAGTTGTGCTTGCAACGGTAGCGTTAGTTGTGTCGGAGAACGCAGGTCTGAGTTGGGCCGTGGGCCCGGTCAAGGTAACCGAATAGACAGCTGGTCCGGAGGCCGCGGTCGGCGCCGATGCGCTCACAAATATTTGGTCTCCAACGACGGAAATGGCGTCAGTGCCCCCGCCGTGAGGCAGAGTCGATGGAGAGTAAGCGTATTGGCGGACTCCTTTTGAAGAAGCTTCGCTGGGGTCGATGGTGAAGAAGCTTGAATTCCCATCCTCGTTGGAAGTCACTAACAACCTTCCGTCACCATCCCCGGAGGTCGAGCTGATTCGGGTGTCAATCCCTGTATGACCACCGTCCGGCATCCTTTGTGCGGTCAGTCCGTCGACATGTCCGGGAATGGCCCAGGTCGCCAACAGAGATCCTTGCTCAGTGAACTCGGTCACGTCACTGGTAGTAGCGCCGCTGGGACTAGCCTCGCCGCTTGGTCCGATGCCGTTTTGCCAAGCGACGAAAATGTGGTCTCCCAATTTGGTTACATCGTCAGGCCCATACATCGTCGTCGTACCGGCGGCAAACACGCTGAGTTGGGGTCCCTGGGTCGTAATCCGGGCGGAAGCCGGAAGCTGCGTTGTGAGAACCGCGGAGCCCATGACTGGGACCATACACGCTCCGAGTCCTACGGATATCCTCGCAAGACGATGGGTCCCAGCTTGAAAATCTTTCCTTCGTCCCTTGCTTGCGTTGATGTTGCTTTGCCTTGGCAATCGATCGCCTTTCTTTAAGCTGCATGTTTCCCGATTGGTATTGCAGTTCGGCACAACTGTGACATCGCGAAGTTTCGCGAATAAGGACAAAGGGTTAATCGGGTCTAAATTCCAGCCGGATTCTTCAGGGGATCATTTGATCAGGGAGGCGACTTCAGGTATTCGGGGTTGATTCGCTATTACCGGATGAATATACCGTCCGCATCCGTTACATCGCCCAGCTAGCTCTTATGCCTGCTGGCTCGGTCCCAGCAAGGAGTATGCCAGTGTCTTCGCATTTCAGGATGCAACTGAGGAGTGACCACCACGTGACCGGTTCCGACAGCCACCTCTTGGTTGCATCCGGGGCAAATGTATTCCTTTGCAGCCTTATAGGGCTGAATCTTTCTGACGGTTGCTGGATACCCACTTATGGGATCGAAGGCTATGGCGAATCGTGGTTGGCGCGGCATTTCATTGTCCAGCGCAGGCGGTGTACGTCACATCGAGATTCTATTATCTGTCTTGTTCCATCCGGGAGGGTGATCGGCGAACATTCCCGAACCGGTTGGAGCGACGTACCAAGCACGATCCTAGGTGCCCTAGACCGTAGCATTAGGACCTTGTCCATCCTCGTTTTCAGGTTCGCCCAATTGAGAAGGTGAGCAACGAACGTAGGAGGGAAAATGATCGCGACGGTTGCATCCGCTTCGTTGGTCGGGGTCGAGGGAAGGCCGGTTACCGTGGAAGTCCACGTTTCCAACGGCCTACCGGGTTTTACAGTGGTCGGATTGCCTGACGCTGCCTGTAGGGAATCGATGAATCGGGTTAGGTCGGCGATCTTGTCCTCTGGGCTCAAATGGCCGACGAGGAAGGTTACTGTGAACCTTGCCCCGTCGGGTACTAGGAAGGGTGGCCCCGGCCTGGACCTTCCGATAGCGATCGGACTTTTGGCCGCTTCAGGGGAGTTGGCGGTTGAAGCGCTGGCGGGAGTCGGGATGGTGGGGGAGCTGGGGCTGGACGGAACAATCCGGACGGTCCCGGGAATCTACTCACTCGCAGAATCCGTTCGCTCAGATCGGGTCGTCGTCCCGGCTGAGGCGGAATGTGACGTGTCTATGGCGGAGTCTGGGGCGGTTTTCGTGGCCTCGAGATTGCGTCATGTTGTGGAGTGGTTGAATGGATTGCCTACGACGGTGCGTAGGTGTAGAAGTCGATTCACGGGTGGCGACCGGGAATCGAGGTGCGATGAATCGGTTTCAACTCATGCAGGTGCGGTCGATTTCTCCTCGATTCGAGGTCACAGGCTCGCGAAACGGGCTCTTGAGGTTGCCGCAGCAGGAGGGCACAACTGTCTCTTGGTGGGACCACCCGGTTCGGGCAAGAGCACTCTGGCTAATTCGCTCCCCACGATCCTTCCTCCGCTTACGGTCAGTGGGGCCAGGGAGGTGGCAAGGATCAAGTCTGCGATGGGGGGCACTACCCATGCCGGTTGGGAGCGGGAGCTGCCATTCCGGTCACCTCACCACTCGGCGACGCTTGCGGCGATGACCGGTGGAGGGTCGGCCCAGATACGGCCAGGAGAGGTCACCCTCGCGCATCGGGGGGTGCTTTTCTTGGACGAGCTTGGAGAGTTCCGGACGGAAGTGCTGGAAGCGCTGAGGCAACCATTGGAGGAAGGGGTGATTCGCGTGGTCCGGGCGAATTCTGAAGCTGTCCTGCCTGCCGATTTTCATCTGGTGGCTGCTATGAATCCATGTCCGTGTGGATCTCCCGATGGGCCGGGAACTTGTAGGTGTAGGCAAACCGAGCTGTCGCGTTACCATCGGCGCCTATCCGGTCCATTGCTTGACCGGATTGATATTAGGTTGGCGATTCGTCCCGAAACAGGAATGGTCGTCAAGGGCGCTGAGCGACAAGAGCCCAGCGTGAAGGTTGCAGAGCGGGTCCGAAAGGTTAGGTCCATTTGCCTGGAGAGGCAAGGAG
>DAIDIS010000071.1 GCA_027451785.1 Acidimicrobiales bacterium | reverse complement strand
TCCACTGGGAAAGCACCAAAAGAGGGACTTGACGGCCCTGGTCTTGTTGGTGTGCGCGGCATTGTCCGGCCTTGCAATATATTTCGACTCCGCAGGTCCTTTGGGAAGCGCCATCAGGGAACTCACCCAAGGAGCGATTGGGGTTGTGGCCTATCTTTTACCGGTGGCCCTTCTTGGGCTGAGCTACCAGGTTTTCAGGTCGTGGCGCGCCGAGCATTCGAAGGGAGGTTCCCTGCAGAATCCTCTTCAAACGGAGTCCGGTGGAGACGGAGACTTGGAAGAAGGCTCGACGGAACCCAACCCGCTGCGAATGCTGGTGGCGGGACCTAGGAGCTTTAGGCACGCGGTGATTGGGGCTGCGATGGCGGCTCTTTCTGTGTGCGCGATTGTGGACGGCGCACGCGGATCCTTGCGCGCATCCGCCGGATTTTCAAAACTGAGATTTGCGGGAGGCATCCTCGGTGCCGCAATTCACCAGGGTTTGGCAAACGTGTCTGGGGGAGCGGCTGCGATTGTAATCCTGGTGGCGTTGGGTCTTGCGGGTTTAGTGATAGGGATCGGAATTTCTCTTTTGGCCGTAGGGAAGCTCGGGCTCGACTTCGTGGGTCGGGATAGCAAAAAGACCACGAGCAGCCTTCGCACTCTACGGGCGAGCCAGGAGGAACAGCCCCGCCTCGATGAGAGCGATGCGGAAACGGAGTTCACTCTCAACCTCCCGAGCAGCGATACCGGCGAGGAAGACGACGGCGTGTTGGAACCTCCTGGTTCCAACGAGGCGAATGAGGTCTATTACTCAATTGCGGAAGATGAAGCCAATATCGCAGATGACTCGGGCGATGGGCAGGCGAGCCGATCCTCGCTCCGGGGGACCGACGGCATGGAAAGCGAGGCTTTTGCCGCCAGTGGTGCCGATGAGTCCCCTTCGGAAGGCGAAGAGCCGATTAAGGTCTGGGGTGGAGATGCAGACGACAAGTCTCTTGTCGAGCCCGGTGATGCCGTTCAGCTTGGATTGGGAATTAGGGAGCCAGGCAAATCGTGGAAGCTCCCCAGTCTAGGAATCCTGAGCCGTGGCTCGGCACAGAAGATCGACCGGGACGCAGTGGAGGCAGGCTCAAAGGTCCTAGAAGGAGCCTTGGCGACCCATGGAGTCAAGACGAGAGTCACCGGCGCAACAGTAGGTCCTACCGTTACCAGGTACGAGATTGAGCTCGGTCCGGGCGTCAAGGTTGCGCAGGTAACCAGTCTCTCCAAGGACATCGCCTACGTGATGGCTTCGCCGGACGTAAGAATCCTTGCACCGATCCCGGGTAGGTCCGCAATTGGGGTCGAAGTTCCTAACCAAGATAGGCACACGGTCGCTCTTGGTGACCTTCTCTGGTCGAAGGAGGCAAGAAACTCAAACCACCCATTGGACGTTCCTCTCGGTCGCGACATAGCTGGACGTGCGGTGGTGGTGAACATGGCGTCAATGCCGCACGTCTTGATCGCGGGAGCCACGGGTGCCGGCAAGTCTTCCTGCATCAACTCGCTCATTACCTCGATCCTTATGCGCGCCACTCCGGAGCAGGTGAGATTGATCCTGGTCGACCCCAAAAGGGTCGAGCTAGGCCAATACAACGGGCTGCCTCACCTCCTGACTCAGGTGGTCGTTGACCCAAGGAAAGCTGCAAACGCGCTCAGCTGGGCGGTGAAGGAGATGGAGAGGCGATACGACCTCCTTGCTGCGGTGGGCGTTAGGGATATCGCCGGATATAACGAGCTCGTTGAAAACCAGCGTAAACGCGACGACGAGATGCTCAGCGATCCAGTGGACGGGTCGTTGGAGAGCGAAACTCGGCAGGTCGGTGAGATCGGCGATGAAGTCGGGGCGTTTTCCGATGGCGAGGAAAGCATTGAACCCGAAGAAGGAAATTTCTCCGGAACCTTGTTGGACTCAGAGGGATTGGGGGATGCACGTGGCAAGAGGCCTGAAGAGAACGAGCCGGAAACGGACCGCCTTTCTCCGCTCCCATTTATATTGATCGTCGTTGACGAGCTCAACGACCTGATGATGGTCGCAGCGAGGGACGTTGAGGAGTCGATCTGCCGGATAGCCCAAATGGCGAGGGCGGTAGGTATTCACCTGGTGATCGCCACCCAAAGGCCCTCAGTTGACGTAATCACGGGTGTCATCAAGGCCAATGTGCCTTCCCGGATGGCCTTCTCCGTTTCCTCGCTGGCCGATTCTCGGGTCATTCTCGACCAACCAGGTGCCGAGCGGCTGATCGGCAAAGGTGACATGTTGATGCTCGGGGCATCTTCTTCGATCCCGGTCAGGATTCAGGGGCCTTGGGTTGGAGAGGATGAAGTCCGGAAGGCCGTGGCTCACTGGAAAAGGCAAAGTTCACCCAACTACGTCGATGGCGTTGAGGGCGATGGTGGCCCGGGTGGGCAAATGGCGGGGGGACCGGAGGACGACGATCTCTTCCTTCAGGCAAGGGACCTGGTCGTCAGGGCTCAGCTCGGTTCGACTTCAATGCTGCAAAGGAAGCTGAGGGTTGGCTTTGCCAGGGCCGGAAGGCTGATGGACCTTCTGGAGGCCAATGGTGTCGTAGGCCCTTCGGAAGGCTCTAAGGCCAGGGTAGTTCTAATGAGCCTTGAAGAGCTGGAGGCCTCGTAGGGCTTTGACCTAAGGGTTGTAACTCCAGCGAGACAACCTTTGTTCAGCTTGAAACTGGGCGAGGTGGGGACGCGGTCAGTGTCTCGGCTAATCTTATTGGGTGGCACAACCTTCCACGAACCGCATCACTAACCAAGACAAGCGAATAAACCTTGTCGCCTCCATTCCCTTTGCGATCATCCATCTTCTGGTGTTCGGTGTACTGCTGACTGGGGTGAGTGCGGGAACACTGCTTCTTGCTCTGGTCCTGTATTTCGTCAGGATGTTCTTCATCACAGCGGGCTATCACCGCTATTTCTCTCACCGCAGTTACAAGATGGGAAGGGCAGCGCAATTTGTAATGGCTCTTGGCGGGACGACCGCAGCTCAAAAGGGCCCCCTTTGGTGGGCTTCCCACCATCGTGCGCATCACCGCTATGCCGATACCGACCGGGATATTCACTCGCCACGCGACGGCGCAATTTGGAGTCACGTAGGTTGGATCCTCTCCGATAAGTTCAAGGAGACGGAGCTTTCCTCCATCAAGGATTTCTCTCGGTTTCCCGAACTCAGGTTCCTGGATAGATTCTGGTGGGTCGGGCCGACCGCTCTGGGTTCCGCCGTTTTTATCCTTTGGGGAGCCCGCGGTCTGTTCGTCGGGTTCTTTCTCTCTACCGTTCTTCTTTGGCACGGGACTTTCTTGGTGAACTCGCTCTCGCATGTTTTTGGGAAGCGCAGGTACGCAACCGCGGACACTTCAAGAAACTCGATGCTGGTGGCGCTCTTGACCAATGGCGAAGGTTGGCACAACAATCACCACTACTATCCAGCCTCAGCCCGGCAGGGTTTCTTATGGTGGGAGATTGACGTCAGCTATTACGTCCTCAGGGCACTGTCGCTCCTACACGTAGTTCACGGGTTGAGGGCGCCTTCAGGTGAGGTGGTATCCAATTCGCGGATAAAGGACGGCAGCTTCGATTTCGGGATGTTCAAGCGTCACTGGGAGAGAGCGGCGATTTCCGTCAACTCTTCCGTAAGCGCAATAGCGCACGCTTCGTCGGACTGGGTTGCTGGGGCGAAGGAGGCCGCAACCCATCGAGGATCGGCTTCAGACGAAAGACTTGAAGCCGCAAGAAACACCCTGAAGGATTTGGTGGACTCCGTTCACCTGTCGGCCAACGAGTTGGCTCGGTTGAACAAGCGGCGCGACAGGGGCATCGAGGTGTTCGACTGAAGGCTTGCGAACCCGACAGTCTGATTGAATTCTGGAGTAGTAGGTGAAGGTCGTATCGAAAGCACCTGCGTCGTCGGCAAACCTCGGCCCGGGGTTCGATGCGCTGGCGCTGGCGTTATCTTTATACGTAACTGTTACCGTCGAGCCTGCTGACAGTCTTCACTTGGTGGCGTTCGGAGAAGGCAAAGAGTACGGCGAGGACCCCGAGGCGCACTTGGCCACCAAGATCGTAAGGAGTCTCACGGGACGGGATGAATTCCGGATATCCGTCCACTCGGAGATCCCGGTCGGAAGAGGACTCGGCTCATCTGCGGCTCTCGCAGCGGCGGCTGCGGGTGCGGCGGCAGTTGCCCGAGATTTCTATGGAGAGCGGAAAAGGGTCACGCCTCTACGGGAAGCCCGCGACATTGCTCTGGCGGAGGCCGCCAATTTCGACGGGCACCCTGAAAACGCTGCTGCATCGGTTTTCGGCGGGCTGGTGGCTGCTTCCGAGGTCAAGGGAACTCCTGTTGTCAGAAGCTTGCCATTGGACGAGCGTTTGAGATTCATCGCCGTGGTCCCTTCGGTGCCGCTGGCTACAAAAGAAGCCCGCGGGGTGCTCCCGCTCGAGGTGCCTATTGGAGACGCGGCCTTCAACCTGAGCAGAATGGGGCTCTTGATAGCGGGGTTGGGCGACGGCGACCGCCTGGAGCCGAGCTTTGCGGAAGACCGGCTCCACCAAGGGCCCAGGACTCCGTTGTTCGTGGAATCCGAAGGCATAATTTCCGCTTTTGTGGAAGCCGGAGCGAAGGCCGCTTGTTGGTCGGGTGCGGGACCGACAATGTTGGGAATCTGTATGGAGCGCGACATATCGTTCGTGCAGGAGAAGATGTTGGGGTATTTGGCCGGGCTCTCACTGGAGACGAAGCTTCTGGAGCTCGAATCCGACTACCCCGGTTTGGTGATCGAGAGGTTTCAGTGACGGACGGACAGGTATTGGTGGCGATTGAGAATCCTAAGCCCGGGAGGGATTACACGGTTCGTTGTTCGACGCCGGAGCTGACGTGCAATTGCCCGGTGACTGGTCAGCCTGACTTTGCGACCGTAACCATCGAGTATGTTCCTGCGGAGCTGATCGTTGAGCTCAAGTCCCTGAAGCTTTATCTGTGGGGCTATCGGAATCAAGGGGCCTACCACGAGGAAATCACCAATAGGATCCTCGATGACCTAGCTGGATTGTTGAAACCTAAGTCGATGACCGTAACCACGGATTGGTACGTGCGTGGGGGAATTCAAACCACCGTGGTTGCCGCCCATCCTTGATCGCTGGGATCTGCTTTGGGATCCCCATACTGATCTCAGCGCCGAGTGAAGCCGACAGCCTGAGAATCGGTGTCGGGCCCGTAAGCGAGCGACATCGTAAGCTGACGGTGACGGTAAATACCCGGTTGACTTTTCGCTGCCGGCTGTAGAATGGCCCAAGGACACCCCGGGAAGTCAATGAGCGTAGAGAAACCGACCACATACGGACCAACTGCATTGGCGACACCTGCCAACGCGGTCACTCTCGCGAGGATTGTGGCGACCCCGTTTCTATTCGCTGAGATTCTCTCGCATGGTAAGGGTTATGGAATATTCGTGGGGTGGGTTGTCCTTTCCGGGACCGACTGGGTCGACGGGTGGATTGCTCGCAGGCAGGGAAGAACCCGTTCGGGAGCCTTTTTGGATCCGTTGGCGGATAAGTTCTTGGTACTTGGAGCGATGTTCGCCCTCCTGGCGGTTCACGAGATGCCTGTCCTGCCGCTGTTGGCGATCACGGCGCGAGAGTTGGGCATCAGCGCGTATCGTTCGTATGTGGGTAAGCGAGGCGTGTCGCTTCCGGCGAGGATGTCCGCCAAGATAAAGACCTGGGTGCAAGATGTCGCCATCGGTGCTGCCATCATCCCGA
>DAIDIS010000070.1 GCA_027451785.1 Acidimicrobiales bacterium | reverse complement strand
ACGTATCATCGGTTAACAGTCTTGTATGCGCCCGCTTATGGAGGATCGAGGTATTTAGCGAGGCTGATACTACGATGGAACTCTCCTGCTACTCCCTTGCTACTCCAATCCGCGAAAACAGCCGGAATAGACGTAACCGGGCGGACCAGCCAGTGGACCTGAGCAGCTCAAACGGAGTAGCAAATACCCTCTGAACAGGGCTTTTGCGACTTTTAATCCCAAGGTGCGGAGTTCGAGACTCCGGCGGCCCACTGGTATCGAGGCAGGTCAGAGGGTGTAAGCGGCTCTTGTGGTTTCCCGGTATTCCGACCCGCCTACCCAGTCTCTCCTTAGATGCGGGCCGTGATGATCACCATGTCGTCTCGCTTGCCTTGGTCATAAGTCAGCGCAGCTTCCACAATTGATCGGCCCAATTCGTCCGTAGTGCTGTAGTCCTTCTGCTCTAGGATTTCGCAGATTCCCTCAGGCCCAAACATCTGTCCCTCCTGGAATCTCTCAATCGCACCGTCTGTGAAGAGCACCAGTGATGACCCTCCGGGCAAGAACGACGTGAACGATCGGTAAGTGAATTCCGGATCGACGCCCAATAAAAGTCCCGGCTCACATGCCTCCGTGACCCCCGATCCGGGAATTTTGATCAATGGCATTGGATGTCCGGCACTGCAGGCCGAAATTTCCGCCCCCCCGGACACGAGGGTCAACTTGACCAACGCTGCTGTGCAAAGCTTTGCGCGTTCCCAGCGCTCCTCTTCCTTTTGGGAAATGAGTTCGACGTTCTCGCAAATCGCCTTGTTCAGGCAAGAAATCGCTTCTGCCGGCTCGCTCACATAATTGAGGCAGGCCTTTACCGTATTTCGTGCCAGGCCGGTCAGGTGTGCTGCTTCGACTCCCTTGCCCTGTACGTCCCCTATAAGGAAAAAGATGCTTCCGTCGTCTTGTCGAATGATCTCGTAAAAATCTCCCCCAACGGAAAGCGCCGAGCCGAAGGGATGGTATTGAATCGCAACTTCCACGGAATCGGTATCCGGAAGCTTGCCGGGCAGAAATGCCCTGGAAAGATGCCGAGCAGCATGCTCCTTCTCGGAATACAGCGAAGCATTATCGAGAGCCATGGCCGCTCTGGCCGTAAGTTCCTCGGCAAGCTCCTTGTCGGTCAAGGTCAATGGCCGACCTGCCCGATTCACGAAACTCAACGAGCCCAAGATTCGACCACGGGCCTTCAATGGCAATGCCAAGTACCCACCTAGGCCCACACGATTCAGTAACTCCAGCCTCTCGGCCGATCCCGCGGTCCGTTCGATCAGCTCCTGGGGAATCAATTCCATATACTCAAGCTCGCCTGTCCTGAGTACCTTGCCCACTCCGGTTGCCGCGTTCAGGTCTGTGCCCCCTTGGTTCTGACCTATCAGTTCCCTCTCGTCTTCGTTCAACTCGGGCGCGAGGACATACCTTGTAACGACACCATCCTGGAGAAGATGCAATGCGCACCTATCGGTGAGCCTCGGCACTGCTAGATCCGCAACAGCCTGCATGGTGGTCTGCAAGTCCAACGACTCACTGAGTTTCTCACTGGCATTGGCGAGGTACTGAAGCCGGTCCTTCCGTCGTTCCGCTATGTTGCGCTGACGTTCCAGGTCTTTGCGGTTCATGGCTCGGGCAAGCGCCGAAGAGGCCAGGTCAGCCAGTGCAACGAGGAACTGCCGCTCATCAAGCTCGAAGATCCTCTCCTCTTGAAAGCCAATCGCCATCAACCCGAGCCTTCTCCCATGGTCAATCAGGGGGAATCCAGCAAATGACTTCGTGGCATGGTTTGCCAACGGCGGCCATCTGGTCACCATCTCTTCATAGGACTCGACGAAGAATGGAATTCCTGCAGCCAAACACTCGGCTGCAGGAAGGTGGGCGTCCAAAGATATTTCCGAGAACTCGGAGGCTTGCCTATTTCCTGCAATCAGTTTCAGCTTTCCGTCTTCCAACATCCAGACGGCACGTTGGCCCTCCTTGATTGAGGCGGGAACGGCATGGTGGATGATCGTCGAGCAGATTTCTTTGGGCTCAGTTACCGCTATCAGAATTCTGGAGATTGACTGGAGAGACCGGAGTCTTTCAAACGCCGCTTCGGACGCAAACGGGAGCTGAGGAAGACTGGATTCGAGGTCCGCTAGCGCCAGAGCTGTAGTGAGAGGCTCAACAATCACGCCGAGGATGGCGCCATCCAGCTCCGTGTAACGCGATATCGCTTTGCTAGCTACGTGCACCACACCGAGCAACGATTGTTCCGTGCTTAGTGGTACACCAACATATGAGCGCATGCCGCTGAAACGGAGAGTGCCATCCACGACATCACTTTGGCTCATATCGCTCAATACATATGGTCGTCGGGAAGATAGCACATGGCCTGAGATCCCAAGGCCAAAGGGAATTGAGACTTGGTCTTCCCGCTTTTGCCCCAGGCCCACCGACACACGTGTCACAAGCCCGGAAGATGTCTCGTCAGCAAGCAACAGCGATGCTTCATCTGCTCCCATGGCCTCCATCAATGAGGTGAGCGGACCCCTCATGATGTCGTTCAAGCTCAGCCAAGCGTCGGGTGCATTCATCGTCCGCGCAAAAGCTTTGCCCGTATTCCAAAGACGAAGGAGACGAGCTGCATTTCTAAGTTCCGCGGAAACGCCGACTAATGCCTCCACGTTCACGCCAAATGCCTGATCGTGGTCGTGGGATAACTCGCCGCTATCTCGGTTTATCACTTGCAGCTCGATTTTCTCGTGACAAGGGGCCGACGATACCCGGGGATTCAACTGTTATCGTCAAACCTGCCCACGCGCATAGGGAACTAGGCTTCGGAGCGGAGTGAGAACTCTATGCAAGGCCGTGCAAATACCTACCCGGACTCCTCTCGCGGCACGACGTGTTCGACATTGTCTCAAAACGGCTAGCGACTCGGATTTCCCTTCGTCAATACTTTCTACCCGAGTTAGCTCTGGATCAAACAGTTTCTGGATCCACTTTCAAATTGAGCTGCATTCTCCAACTAGGACCAGCAATGACATACATATGCCGGTCCCGACCAGTAGAACCTAACTATTCACCGCCGTCCTCGGTGGATCCCGAATGCGCTCCCGTTAGTTGACCAAGCTTTCGACTGTCCGCTTCTGGGACAACACACGGGTCAGCACGGAAACGATTGTGATAGTAACGATTGAAACCCAAATTACCGCCGGAACAGTGGCACCAAGGGCAACGAGCCCGATGACCACCTGCAGGCCTATGACCAACTTCCTTGATACAGGGCCAGTCCTCTCGAAGGAACGGTGAAACCTGCGAAGCGCTTCAGGCGTTCTGAGGTTTCGACCCAAGTACACCGCCAAGCCACGGGTCAAACCGAAAGCTACTCCAAGAGCCAGAGCAGCTGCGGGGCTCGCCGTAAGAACAGCCAGAACGACCATGAGATAAACCGCTGCTGTCGTTATGAAAGTCGCGAAGCCAACTCCGATCTGCCAGCCAAACCCGCCCGCATAAACCCAAGGCCGGTAGGCGTCGAGCCAGTCCTCGTTGACTTGGCGCCGGTGGATGGGCAAACGGAACCCTCCCAATTGTGCATCCGAGGCCGAACCCACCAACGCAAGAACTCCTGCTATCCCAAGCCGTGAGCCTGCACTCATTGCCGGCAGGATCGTAGTGAAGATCGCCATCATCACCCCCAACACCACTCCGCCGATCATGGATCCTGCCAGGAACCATCTGGCTGTTGCGGCCCAGTTCCTTCCTCGCCCTTGCTCTCCAAGGGGCGTCAACGTGGATAGCATTGACCACCCACAGGGCGACCAGGTTGAACGAGCCGCTGCGGCCAAGGTCGAAACGATCGCCATCGCAAACAGGATTCCGTTCATTGGTTCGTCCCTTTCTCCAGGGTGCTAGAGGCCCGCTGTCCTATCACTTCTCTGACCCGAAGAACGGGGCATCGCCAAATGCAAATACTCCTCCGTCGCCGGACGCGATCCAGTAGCCGTTACCAGTAGCGGTGACGGCAATGCCGACGATCGGCTGTGACAATGTGGCCGAGTTGGCACCTCCCGGCGGGATGCTTGGATTCACCTGTCCGATTGCTCCGTGGTAGACGGCATCCCCGAAGGAGTACACGTCGCCGCTGGACTTTACGAGCCAATAACCTTCGGCGGTAGGTATGGCGCCAGTCCCAGTCCCCCCGGCTCCCACAGGGACAGTCCCAGTTCCAGAACCGCCGGGTCCAGTGTGTCGCAATGCATTCGGGAGAGATGCAAAAGCTGGGAAGGTCACATTGGACACCAATATGACGGGCGAGCTTTGCAGGCAGGGGGCGTTCTGCTCGGCGGTGTCTTGGTCGACAGCAAGGGTTGTTGTGCATGTGTCGTCAATCTCCCACGGAGGGGTGCAAGACACGACACGACACAGGATGCGCCCCGAGGTAGGGATCTCCTGGTGGCACTGCCCATAGCGGAACTGTGCGCAGCCGATGTGCATATTGTCGCAAGTCCCCCCGGCACACTCGCACGAAAGCCCGTCACACGAAGGGTCGCAAAAAGACCCATAACCCCCGCCCCCGCAAGAGCAATACGCATTGCAGTCCATGTAGTAACGGGGTCCGTCACAATAAGTCGAGCCATCCGCTTTCCACCATCCACCGAGAAATGTCCCGGAGGGACAGGAGTTGAATCCGCCATTGATCGAGCAGCAAAACTGAGTGTAACCATTACAGCATGGTGCCCCGCAGTCGCACCCCATATTCCCGCAGCCACATATCGCCTGGTAGGCGCTGATCGGCTTCAGAATATATTCCTTCGGCGCAATCGCAAGCGCAGACCCCACAAGCGCTGATCGGGCCAAGAACCCCCTCCGAGACGTCCGTGAAGCCAGGATCCCCGATGCCTGGTCGGCAAGCCAGCGGCTCATTGATCTGCTCCGTCTGGGACGCTACAGAACCTAATCGTCATTTCGCCATCCTCAAGACACCCCGAATTCGAGGAAGCTCCACCATCACCGAATAGGCAAGCAGAGTCCCGACGGCCACTTCTGCAAAATATGGCACGCCCCACCAACTCTGATGGATGGCACTCTCAACAAGATTCCCCTTCTCCGGAAGGCTTGCTGCCCACGCCGCACTCCCGAAGAAAAACAAGTTCACAACTACATGGGTGATACTCGGAGGCGAGTCAGCCTCCCCGAAACACCCACAGCTGCTTAAAGGAGAGCCTTTGAAGAGCGCCCAGGCCACGAACAAAGCGAATCCTGCATACGAAATTGCGAGCATCTCAATAGGCAACCTTCCGCCAACCAGCGAACCGATGCCGATCGCACCTTCGATGATTGCCCCGATCCTGACGGCTGCTTTCCCCAAAGGAATTCCCCCAGCCCTCAATGCGTTAGTCGTGTTTCCGGGGCGGAATACTTTGGCTGCCGCAGCCGCAATAACCAAAAGCGCCCCCATGAAGGCAAAACCGCTTACCGCAATCGTCAAGCTGGAACCCCAATCCTTACCGACGAAAGTGCGTTCGTTGCCTGCCGAGCAAGTCTCGTTGCATTGAAGACGCTTCCAATCACGACATAAAGGCAAAAAGCCCTTCCAGCCTCCTGAAAGAACCTCTGGTACCCGGCCTGACCCCGAATTACTCGCTGCAGCCCAGACGGGTTGAATTGCCTAGGCGACAGTGGCAGATTCATTCCCAATCCGCGGAACAAAGGCTGGGACACGGACTCTGGGCCATACTCAAACAACGAAACGAAAACGTCATCGGAACCCATTAACTCAACCGCACCACCTCCGAAGTCCCCACGTTGAACGGGGAGAGGGAATGTTGCCAAATGCATTATGGGCATCGCGACCGTACTGGGATCACTATTTCTGCTGTAGATCGAACCATCCCAACCGTTGGGTAGTTCGACGTCGATACTGTGTGCAGCGAGCCTCGTCATACGTTAGGGAAGACTTCGCCGATGTCCTTGGCATAGAGGGAGGGGTCTCCGGGAAGGATTCCCGCCCGAGCCAGTTCCATGTCATTTCGCAGCTCACGCTCTGGGCCGGAAAGTGAGTTGGGTGGATCCCCAGGGGCCTGCATACGCGCACCCGGCATCGTTTTCCGGGTTGCGCCATTAGCCCCTCCCTCGTCCGCAAATGACAACGAAACCAAGCGTTGGACTTGGTCCCAAGTCGCAGCGGTACCTTCCCCGACAATCGAAGAACTAGGGCCGTCGACGAACACGAAGTACGGCGAGGCCGGTACCGCGTAGTCGCTCCAAGCCTTGGTCGACATAACAACAACGGTTTTTGAGGGAACGAGATTGCCCAGTGCAGTAATGCTTTCCTCGGATGGGTCCCGTGTGACGATCACTAACCGCGCACCACCCAGACCTGGCACCACCGACCCACCCAAGACACCACCTTCAAGCCGGAAGGCCTTCCAGAATCCCGAACAAGTTGAGCAGCCACTCGAAAGGAAGGCCAATAAAGTCCTGTGCGTCGATCCTGTGACCCCTACCGCAATCGCATCTCCACCCACAGTAACCCCCGAAATATCAACAGGTGTAAGCCTTTCCACGCTTGCGCCGGTCCGGCCACCTCTGTCCAGTCGCTGTGGCGCTGGAACGTTCACGACAGGGTCAGTATCTCCGGAACCGACTCCGGCTCCGAGTTCGTGAAGCTTGGAAAGAATCTCAGCGTGGCTACGCAGCAGCCCGATGACGAGAATGGCGAGAAGCGCTATAAGCACGGTTTCGATGGTCACAAGTGCCATCATCAGGGCAGTTCCTTCGTGAATCGGTGGTCCAACAAGGCAGAACAGGACAACTAGACCCCAGATTCTATTACCGTGCTGCCGTAAGTTGATTGACCCTTTCGCATGTTCGCTGCCCCTTTTACATATTGGCTGCCCGGCCTACTTTCAATACTGCGGCTTCGTAAGGAATTGTCGATCTGAGCCACTCCTACCATCCTGAACCTGCCAACCGAAAGTTCCATCTCAGGATTTCACAACTGTACAGTTGTATAGTTGTGTTACTATCTTCGGCGTGCCCGCACTTCCGAGACCCATCCCGGACCAACTGGTGGAGGTAATCGCTCAGAGGTTCCGAATCCTTGGCGAGCCCACGCGCATCAGGCTATTGGACGCACTCCGCGACGGCCCAGCAACCGTTGCTGATTTGCAGGCGGCTACGGGCGCCTCCCAACAAAACGTCTCGAAGCATCTGGGACTCCTGCTGGACTCAGGGATGGTCCGGCGCGCCAAGCATGGAAATCGTTCGAGTTTCTCGATCGCGGACGAAACGCTATTCAGACTTTGCGAACAAGTCTGCGGCAGCATCAGGCGCCAGGTGGCTGAGCTCGACTCTTTGCTCACTCCCTAAAGCAATATCAACCAACCCCGACATCAACGCACCCAGGAGAAACAGACAATGGAGATGACCCTTGCCGAACCCATCGTCAAGAGCGCCGAGCCATCACACAAACCTCAAGGCACGATGGTTCGCCTAGGAGCATGGACGGCTTCACATCTGAAGGTGGTACTGCTTTCTTGGGTCGTGGTGGTGATTGGCTTCGGGTTCTTTGCTCCACAGGTTCAGTCGGCGCTCGCGGGGGCCGGGTGGCAGGACTCGACCAGCCAGTCGGTCGCGGCTCGCAACATCATCCAGCGGGATTTCGCTGGGCTCGGCTCAAGCGCTCTGCAAGTGGTGATCGTAGACCACCGCTCACCGATCTCAACCGACCCGACAGGACAGTCGGTTATCAGAAGAGTCACGCGCCTACTTCAAGCTGATCGTCGCGTTTCCGTCGTTGTCCCTCCGCAGCCGGGCACTTCAATCTCTCCTGACGGGCACACGGCAATCATCACTGCTGGTGCCGCTGCAGACACGAACACTATGGTCAAGGCCGCCGAAAGCCTGGCTTCGCCGGTATCAAAGACCGGCACTTCCTCCGTTACCGCAACCTTGACGGGAGATAGTGCGCTATGGGCCGATTTCAACTCCGCCAACCATTCGGCGATGATGCGCTCGGAGATGCTCTCGTGGCCTGTGACGATGGCGATTCTCGTGATCGCATTCGGCAGTCTGGTTGCCGCCGGGCTTCCGCTCATGCTCACGTTGGTTGGTCTACTGGTGGCAGCCGGAGCATTGGTGCTGGCAGACAAGGTGGCGCCCGTTTCGATCTGGGCACTGAATTTTGCGCTCATGTTCGCTCTCGCTCTTGGCATCGACTACGCGCTCTTTCTGGTTGTCCGGTTTCGATCTGCGCTACACCGCCGAGCGTCCACCACAGGTGATCTCGGCAAGGGCATCAGTCGACAGACCGTAATCGACTCCGTCGCTGAGACTATGGCCACAGCAGGCAAGGCAGTCGCGTTCTCCGCTGCAACTGTGCTCGCATCGCTCGCTGCAATTTTGCTCGTTCCAAGCCCTGCTTTCCGCTCGATGGCCCTGGGCATCATGGTCGCCGTCGCTGCCGTTCTCGCGGCGACACTCACTTTGTTGCCTGCGGTCTTGGGCAAGCTCGGTCCCCGGGTCGATTCCGGCCGCATCCAGTTCCGCCGCCACAAAGCCCTCCAAGGCCTTAGCGAGACACAGCCATCAAAGACAGTTCATCCGCACGGTCACCGACTGGAGCAAAGGCTTCACGCTTGGGCAAGGGCACTTTGGCGACACCCGATCCCCGCAGCAATAGCGGCTCTGGCGGTACTTGCCGTCGCGACTGTTCCGTTGTTCGGTCTTAGAACATCGATGCCCTCAATCACCATCATTCCTGCCACTGCCAATGCCCGCATCGGATACGACCAGGTGACCAAAGCTTTCGGCCCTGGGGCACCGGGAACGTTGGACGTCGTAGTCCCTGCTCAGAGCCAACAGGCCGCACTTGCCACTTTGAGACGGTTTCCCGGAATCGCAGCGACTATGCCTGGGAGCATCTCGCACCGCTGGGCACTCGACCAAGTGATTCCTGCCACCGGGCCTTCGGCAGGTGCTACCGGGGCAACGATCTCCGGTCTTCGCCATGCGCTACCGTCCGGCAGCCTGGTAGGTGGGGCTGCGGCCGAAAACTATGACCTCCAGCGCGCACTGGCCGGGCGAACTCCGATCGTGTTCGGAATCCTGGCGGTGATGGGCTTCGTGCTTTTGCTCTTGGCCTTGGGCGCACCGCTCATTGCTCTAGCCGGAGTTGCAGTCACTGCCCTTTCCGTGGCTGCCGCGTTCGGGATCGCTCGCCTGATCTTCCAGGACGGGCATCTCTCGGGGATACTCGGCTTCGCCCCACAGGGGTTCATTGACGCATGGGGGCCACTGTTCTTCGGCGCGATGGTTTTCGGGGTCGCCATGGATTACACCTTGTTCCTACTGTCAACTGCGAAGGAGCGTTACGAAGCTAACCCCGACCCTGAACATGCCATGACGGGCTCGGTGGGGACGTCCGGGCGGGTGGTCGTATCCGCAGCGGCGGTCATGATCGCTGTCTTTTTGACCTTTGCCCTCTCCGGCCCTCTGGCTCCGAAGGAGATGGGGGTAATCCTTGCGCTTGCCGTCGCATTCGACGCCTTCATTGCCCGGCTCGTCTTGCTGCCGGTAATCCTGCGCCTTGGTCGACATCATGCGTGGCATCGCCCTGCATGGTTGGACCGGATACTCCCGCACATCCACTTCTCGCACTGAGCGATAGCGCGAAGTCCATTGAATGAGGACCATGGGCGCATTGGCGAGTCCTTAGGAGGTAACCGTAACCAACGACCCGATGGTTAGGTATCCCCAGGCTGTTTGCCCCTGCGAGTATGGGACCTCGACACAGCCGAGGCTTTGGGGGTAGCCGAACTGTGACCTGGCTATATAGTGAACTGCGTCGCCCCGGTGAAAGTAGGCGACCCATGAGACAGGGTCCGAGTAGTGACTCCCGTCAGGGTTGGTGCCGGTCATCGTCTGGCTTGCAAGCCTTTCGTATACCGGCCAAGTACCCAGAGGTGTCGGCGAAGCAGGTATGCCGGAATTTGCTGCCGTCGTGACCACCTCGATCCCGTTGTGCCAAACGGTAAGTGTCTCGGGAAGGGTTTCGGAGGCAACTGCATAGGTGAAGCCTGAATTGCTCACCCTGTCATTCACCGAGTCTGCATATAGAGCCGCCCAGACCTTCGGACCGGCCAGGCCATCTGTAGCCAAGCCGTGCGATGACTCAAATGACATCACGGCTCCCTCGGTAACCAGGTTAGGTTGGCCGACCTGCCACAGGGACGCAAGAGACGCGGGCCAGCCGCTCTGCGACCAGGTGAACGAGCCCCACAGTGGTTGGAAAGCAACCGAAGGGGTAACCGGTGGGACCGCTCCGGTAAGCGGCGATGGGACGGGCGAGAAGACCAAAGGAAGGTAACCAAGTGTCGCGAGCAACTCCTGCAATCCGACTACCGAACCATCCGCCACCTTCCAGCTGATCGTAGTGAGGCTGTTCTGACCGGCGTTTGACTGTGTGGACACAGGCAACGAAACCGACTCAGTAGTACCGGGAACCAGAGGAGCCGACGGAGTGAAGAGCAAAGATTTGGATCCCCAACCCGTCCAAGTCCCATTGACGGGCGGATCAAACACTGGCCGCGCTCCCATTTGATCAACAGGCTCCGAAAACCGCAACGTCAACGGAGAGATCCCGGAGGCAGAGGCTGAACCGTTAGCCGGCGTACTGGAAACCAGGACGGGCGGATGAAAGGACTGATGGGCCGAGGGTTTCCCTGCGTCGGATGCGTGTGCCCGATTCCCCGGGGTTGCACTGAAGTAAACCCCTAGACCAACCCCGGAGGACACCACCACAACCGCCACGGCGGCAACAATCCACTTCATGCGCTCGCGGTCTCGCTACAAAGTACAAACTCGCTCATGTTGAATTGCGCTCATCCAAAGTCACAGATAACCCAATATGAGCACATCTCAATCCAAATACCTACGCGGCCTCGCTCAGCGCAACTTCCTCGGATGGATGTTCCTTAACCAAGGAAGCGGCAGGGACTCCGAATACGACCATGGCCAGTGCGGCCAAAGAGAAGAGCGCTGCAACCACGAAAGCGATGTCCATGCCATGAACCATCACGCCACGACCGATCACGTCCCTAGCCCCGGATGCTCGCCTGGCCGCAGACGTCGCCGAGTCGAACACGGTGACCAGCACGGCAAGCCCAAGAGCGGCCCCCAACTGTTGCATGACGTTGATTAGGCCGGAAGCGGCACCGGCATCTGACGGTGATATACCGCTCAACGAGGCACTGGTGAGAGAGACGAACGAAGTCCCCAGTCCAGCTCCGATCAGAAGCAGCGCCGGAAGCAACTCGATATAGGAAGTCGTAACGCTCAGGTGAGTCAAGATCGCGAGACCACTCAGGGACATCATTGACCCGGTAACCATCAAGGCTTTCGGCGCGACCTTGGAGGACAGCACCTTGCTGACCAGCTGTGAAGCAGCAAACACGCACAGGGGCGTGGGCAGGAACTCGATTCCGGTCCTTAGCGCTGAGTGACCTTGAACATCCTGGAAAAATTGAGTCAGAAAGAAGGTCATCCCGTACATCCCGGCATATCCAAAGCCGCGAGCCAAGTTTGCTGATGACCGTGTCCTGTCGGCAACGACCCTGATGGGCAATATCGGCTCCGATGCGGTCATCTCGATCCGTACGAACGCTGTGAGCAGGATCAAGCCACCCACGAGAGACACGGCAGTGATCGGTGAGCGCCAACCCGAGGTACCCGCCTCCACCAGACCGAATACGACGGAAGTCATCCCGATCGTAGAAGTAAGCGCACCGGCAATATCGAATCGACCATGCCTTCGCTCAGTCTCGACAAGGATGTAGGAGCCGACCAATACCACGGCAATCCCGATCGGCACGTTTACATACATAACCCAGCGCCAAGAAGCGACCTGAGTAATCACTCCACCTGCGAACAACCCTGCTGCAGCCCCCGCTGCGGACACGGTGGTAAAGAGTCCGATAGCGCGAATTCTCTCGGCGCCTTCCGGGAATGCGCTCGTCAATAGTGCTAGGGCAGCGGGTGCGGCCATCGCACCGCCGACTCCCTGGACAGCTCTTGCGGCCAGCAGCATCCAAGACGAGACCGCCAATCCGCCCGCAAGAGAGCTCAAGGAAAACAGGGTAAGCCCTGCCAGGAAAACTCGCTTTCGCCCAAGGATGTCCCCGGAGCGTGCGCCAAGAAGCAATAGCCCACCAAAAGTCAAAACATAAGCATTCAGCACCCAAGAAAGCGACGAGCTGGTGAACCCGAGGGCCTTTTGAATATGAGGCAGCGCGACGTTGACGATTGTGGCGTCAAGAACAACCATAAGTTGGGCGGTGAGGATCACGGCGAGCACCAGGGCCTGGCTGCCGCCCCGCAGCCCCTCGTCTCGCATTTTTGCGGATTTCCGGGACATTGACTAAAACCTTTCCACTGGTATTCTAAGAGATAAGCGGAAGCTTCCTCCGTTTACTATACGGAGGCTCCCTCCGCTTAGCAAGTTATTCCTCGGAGGTTTGTTTCGTGAGCGTGCCCAATGCCGGTGGCGGGGAGACCAAGTCCCCAGCCGGGACTTGCGAACCCGAGGAACCACGCCATATGCGCGCAGACGCCAAGCGAAACAACGAGCTGATCATTGAAGCGGCCCGTAAAGTGTTTGCCGGGCAAGGTGGGAGCGCTTCCATCGAGGCGATCGCCAAGGAAGCCGGTGTCGGGATCGGAACCTTCTACCGCCACTTTCCAAAGCGTATTAACTTGGTCGAGGCGGTCTACAGGGATGATGTTGACTCCCTCTCGCAGTTGGCAAGTGAAAGCGCCGAACAGCTCGATCCCTGGGACGCTCTAGAGAGGTGGCTTTGGGGATTCGCCGACTACGCTCGCTCGAAGCGGACATTCCTGAACGAGCTTCACGAAGCATTCGAGAACAATCCAGACCTGAGGTCGAACTCCAGGGAGAAAATCTCCGTTTCATGCAGCCAGGTCTTGGCGCGTGCACAAGAAGCAGGGATGGCCAGGAGCGACATAAACGGCGACGACCTGGTCCAGCTGATCGCCCCCGTATGCACCAATACGACTATCGGGGGCGAACAAAACACTCGCCTGATAAGGATGATCCTGGACGGCTTGAAGACCCTGCCCAGCCCTTCCTAGCCGGGAACTCCTAATCCCCTTCGTTCAGCATCCGCCTCACACCCCACAAATTGAAAATCGGGTCCAAATCCGTACCCGAAGGCTATCCCGCAAACCGTTCCCGACCGGTCGGACCTACCCGAAGATCCCCCCCAAACCCTATTTCCAAAAAATATTCCTCCATCCTTAAATGCCAGCTCAAAGCGTACGGGAACTAGAACCGGGACAAACACCGGGATACGGGACAGGACCCTTCCAGGGACTTGAGGACCTCAGCATACCCAGTATGAAATTGCACACAGACCAGAGCTCTACGAACTTGATCGACTCCATGCGCCGAGACTGGGAGATATGCGGTACAGCGCGCTTTGCCCGAACCACCCTCAAAGTACTTGAGCGACTGGAGCCGATCGTCGCCCAAGTACACGCAAGCTCTCTTTTCGACCTAGTCGAGAAAATGTCAACGCGGTCGGAAGCCCTGAGCGCTGACGAGTCAGCGGCAGTGTTTTCGGCGATATTGAGGCAGGCAGGTTTCGATCCAATTCTGAAGCGCACATTGCTGCAGGCGCTCCTCCCGGCAATTCTGTCAATCCACAGGCGGTCGATCAGGCTCGGAGCAGACCCGAATGAGCTGCGACTGGCTGACGTGATTGCGGTTGCCTGGGAGGTCCTTGACTCATGGGCCGGCCAGGACCGGGCATACGCTGCTCCAGAGGTCGTAAACGCAATCCTCCAAAGGGTCAAGCGCAAGGTCGCCAAGCTCACCAAGGATCGCCGAGCGCTAAAGCCTTTGGCAAATGAGGAGTTCATCCCAGCACCTCCCGACAGAGGAGTCCACGAGGAAGTCCTCTCGCTCGTGTCATCGCTTCCGGAACATCGGCTCTGTTCCGATGACAAGAAGGTCGTCCTTGCCGTTCTTTCGGGAATGAGCCATGTCGAAATTTCAAACAGCACCGGGAGAAGCCAGGGCGCAAACCGTTACCGCCTCGCAAAGGCCTGCGCCGTCCTCAGAGACGAACTCGGCTTCGGGCCACTCGATGAACTGAACTTCGGCAGGCGTGAGGAGCTTTTGGAGTCGGCATAACGGAACACGGCAGCCCATAGGCAACCCCCGGATAACACCCCCGGACACCGTGTCGGTATCGTTTAGTCAATGACATGGAAGGACCGAGGGAGGAATGAATCCGAGGGTGACGGAAACATCTATCCGGCTCTGTCCGTCGTTACCGCAGCCCAATCCGAAGCAATCCAAGAGAGGGTGGCCGGTGCTGCTCTCACAAGGGGCATAAGCCTGGGCGACCGCTTGGTATTGCAGCTGCCGCCTTCCGCTACCCTCGTCTGCGCAGTCATCGGGCTCCTTCGGGTAGGCATCATTCCGGTCATGCTCAATCCGGGGTTAGTCGAGCAGGAAACCAACCGTCTGTTGGAAGACTGCCGACCCAGCCTCGTGGTGAACGATGAGGGCCTATTGTCTGAACTCACGCAAGGACCTCAGGCGGGTCTCGCTCCGTACCCGCTGTCGCGTCCCATGCACTACACGTCCGGAACGACCGGCCAGCCAAAAGGCGTCCTCGCGCCCATACTCGCAACAGCTCAAGCGCGCCAACAGTTAGAAGACGAGGCGGACCTATGGGGTTTCACCAAGGACGATCGGTTCCTTGTCGTCTCTCCGACGCATCACTCAGCCCCGTTACGATTCGCAACCTGTGTCTTGATGCGAGGAGGCACCGTCGCTGTCCTAAGCAAGTTCAAGCCGCAGGCCGTCGCCGGTGCCATTGAGAACTTTCGTCCCAGTGCGACGTTCATGGTGCCAACCCACCTGAGGCGGCTTTTTGCGCCGCCAAGTTACTTAGAGAGTGTGGACCTGAGCTGCTTTCGGATTTTCCTACATGCCGGGGAAGCCTGTCCTCCTGCGATCAAGCTCCAGGCGATCGCTGCATTCCCACCCGGCACGGTCCACGAGTTTTACGGATCCACCGAGGGACAGTTCACATCTTGCACGGAGGCCGACTGGCGCTCGCATCCCGGTACGGTGGGTAGGTCTCGGCCGGATCGCACCATCTGGGTCGACGATCATGGCGTGATCTGGTGCAAGGTCCCGAGCTATGCGCACTTTTCATATTTCGGCGACCCGACTAAGACATCCCAGTGCTGGCGTGAAGGATCGTTCACGGTAGGTGACTTAGGCCGAGTCGACGACGACGGATTCGTCTATCTGGAAGGCAGGCGCGACGACCTCGTCATCTCAGGTGGGGTAAACGTATACCCAGCTGAAGTGGAAGCGGCACTTCATGCCGTCGACGGCGTCGAGGCGATCGCAGTCTTCGGGCTGGATGACCCGGAATGGGGCCAGAAGCTCTGTGCCGCATACGTAGGCGATGCCGACGAAATCTCGCTTGCCTCTCGTGCCGCCGAGTGCCTCGCCCCCTACAAGCGGCCAAAGGATTATTTCAAGCTCGACTCTCTGCCCACCACGGACACCGGCAAGATCAAGAGATCGACTCTGCGTGAGTCCCTAATGGGGAAGAGCTAGCGCAACGAAAACCGATGTGAGAGCCAGAACAATCAACACGCAGGTGACCATTATGATCTTGGCGCTCGTATCCCATGGCTGCCATTCAACGTCTTTGGACATCACCCATTACCTTCTTCGCAAGTCGATCGACTGGTTCAAGCACACTCGCGTGAATCATATTTGAGGTACGTTCCCAACGCTTGGCTTTCTTCCACATTTGATTTCCGGACACCTCTCCGGTGCCCGCTTCGGCTTTACCGGTCGAAGCGATTTCCTCAATCCTGAGCTCGCCGCGCGCCAAGCGAGAGAGGTGCGCATCTTTGAACCAAGGCCTCAGCCCCACCCTCATCGGCGGTAGGTGTCCGTGGACCACAACCGCTTCGCCCGGGCTCAACTGACGCAAGGTCGCCGGGGGCGCCATTCCCTTTGTCACCCAAGAATCGGTGGTCGATACCCGTCCCTCCGGGTCACGGTGTGCCGAGCCGGATTTCATCTCCATTTCCCCTATCAACCTGCTTGCATACTCCAAGCTTTCAGGGTCGGAAATCCCCGGCAGGAAGACCTTAGACCGATGATTGTTGAGCACAGTCATCGCCCCGCTTCCATAGCGGGTCTTCAGTTGCGACAGATCCTGCCAGACCGTAACGAGTTGGATTCCGTGACTGGCGCCCGTGGATGCGATCCCGTCTAGGTCCGGCAGCGGGGCGATGTTGGCCGCCTCGTCCAGGACCACAAGCAGTGGCTCGGCAAGTGTTCCTCCATTTGCCGAAGCAAGAGCGTAAGCCTCGGCAATGACCTCCGACACTAGCGAGGCAAAAAGCGGCCGCATTCTCCTTTGCTCGTGCGCCGGGGCACACACATACAGGGTATTGCCACCGCCGAATAGCCTCTCCACAGAGATGCAATCGGCAACCCTTGCCGATGCAACGACCGGGTCGTAGAACGCCTCAAGGACAGTCTCAGCCGTCGTGTAGACGGAGCCCCTTACCCGCTCCTCCCGTCCCCAGCTCGCCCAAGCCGATTGAAGCGCGAGAGCTTCACCATGTGTTTCGAGAATGCTCGCAACTTCCTCCATCTCTTGAGTGTCGACCCACCGGATAACGTCTGCCATGCTCCCGCC
>DAIDIS010000069.1 GCA_027451785.1 Acidimicrobiales bacterium | reverse complement strand
GGTGGTGGGGATATCCCAACGGAGGACCTTGGACGGCGCGAGGTTCCAATGCTTGGCCCTAATCGGACCTCCGGGTGGGTCTGGTGGGAGCGTAGTGGAGGAGATTGACTCGGCATTCCTGGTTCCGGTCTCCGATGGCGGAATGGGAACCTCCAATGCGGGGGGCGGCGACGAGGCCGAAGAGCAGGAAGGGCACGCGTTAGCTCAGGGATTCATCCAGGCCTTGGAGACTGCCCAATCCGCCGGTCCCGCGGCACTCGACGAGAAAAGCCTCATTTCCTCCCTCCTGCGCTCGCTGCCAAGCCGCTGAACTGCCGCTTTGTGAATCGATTGACCTCCTAGAGGACTCATCTATATCTGCCCAGGGGCATTCATGATCGCCTAGATGGCTCCAATGTCTTGGTAGCGCCGGCAATTTGGCATTCGCCGTGCCGTGCCGTCCGTACCGGCATTTTTTGAGCCCAATGTGCTTAGGAGTGGTTGACTGGTGGAGGGTTAGGGCGTATTGTGGAGCGAAGTGGAGCGATCGAGGGGACGGACAGGAGGGGAATGGGTCCACAATTCACCCCTGCTGGAGAAAAGGTGAGCGATGCCTCTATCCAAGTTCATAGGAGGCTACGAGCACTCGATCGATCCCAAAGGCCGCTTGATACTTCCGTCGAAATTTCGACCGCACTTCGCGGACGGCGGGGTGTTGTCCGAGTACTTCGGGTGCATCGCCCTCTGGACGGAGGACCAGTTCGTCAAGCAGTTGGAAAAGTACGAAGCGGAGGACGCTCTGGGTGGGGACAAGCGAGGCATGGCGCGGCTATGGGCGCAATCGTGCATGGAGGTCGAAGTGGACAGGCAAGGACGCTTCGTAATCCCTTCGAGGCTTCGCGAATTTGCGGGACTGGACGGTCAGGTCTTGGTCAACGGAATGATCAACAGGATCGAAATATGGGCGCCCGAGAAATGGGAAACGAAGATCCGCGAGCCTCACGAGCCCGCGTACCAAGAAGGAGAATAAATAGCGACTACAGGCTCATGCGTAGCCCTTCGGCAGGTTTGGTGGAAGACTCCTACTCCGCCCACTTCCATCTACGTTTATCGGGGAGCACAACCGATTGCGCTTTGCCCGCCGAGGGGCTGCGGATGAGCTTGGAATTTAGCCATCAGCCGGTTTTGTTGAATGAAGTAGTGCGGGTCTTCGCAGACCTGTCCTCTGGGGTCATAATCGACTGCACGCTGGGTGGGGCGGGGCACGCTTCAACGATTCTGGCTTCCAACCTTGAAATCAAAATTCTTGGTATCGACCAGGATGTTGAAGCTTTGGAACACGCCAGAAGCGTGTTTGCTCGCTGGCCGGGCCGGGCGGAGGCGACTTACGGGCGTTTTGACCAGGTAAAGAACATTCATGGTGGGTCGACCTTCCATAGTGATCCTGTGGTCGGCGTTCTATTCGACCTGGGAGTCAGCTCGTATCAGTTCGATGCCCCTGAACGAGGCTTCTCCTACCGGTTTGATGCACCCCTGGACATGAGAATGGACAGGACCGGTGTAGCTGTAACCGGAGCCGAGTATCTGAATGGCGCGGCCGAGAAAGAGCTGACCTCTCTGTTTAAGGAGAATGGCGAAACCCGCTTTGCTGCCAGGATCGCAAGAAACATCGTTGCCAATCGGCCGATCGTCTCCACCTTCCAGCTCGCTGAGGTCGTGAAGGAAGCGATTCCCGCCTTCGCTCGCCGGAGCGGAGGACACCCTGCAAAGCGGGTGTTTCAGGCAGTCAGGACCGCCGTGAACTCTGAGTTACCGGTCTTGGCCGTCGCTCTTGATGAAAGTATGCAGTTATTGGCTCCAGGCGGAAGAATCGCAGTTATCTCGTATCAATCCGGCGAGGACCGGATAGTGAAATCAGTATTTCGGGATGCCTCGACCGGTGGTTGCAGCTGCCCTCCAGGCCTTCCTTGTGGCTGCGGGGCAATACCGACATTCAGACTGTTGAACAGGGGTGCCATCAAGCCGGGAAACGACGAGATGGCAATCAACCCCAGATCGGCCTCAGCAAGGATGCGTGTGGCTGAAAAGCTAAGTAACCCGCAGGGAGGTGGAGCCAATGTCGCCTGAAGCAATGGCACAGGCTAGGGCCCAAGGGGCAGCGGGCCGGATCGTAAGGGAAAACCGTGGCGCGACCCCACAGAGGCGGGGTGCCGAACCTGATGCGTCACCGGGGAGAGGCCGGCAAACGCCGGATCTCAAGCTATTTGACTCGAAGAGTGCGTCTACAACCCGCAGGCGCAAGATTGCCCGAAGGGCATTCGGGCTTACTTCTGTTGCGGTGCTTTTCGTCATTGTTCTGTCGCATGGGTTCATAGACGAAAGCCAGTTCCGCATCGATGCGATGAAGACAGAGCTCACAAATGCGCAGGCGCTCAACCAGAAGTTGACACTTCAAGTTGCGCAGCTGAAAGCACCTCAGAGGGTAGTAACTGCGGCCGAGAAGGAGTTCGGGATGATAGTCCCAGGCTCTATTGCCTACCTGTACCCAGTTAGTCCTCAGACCCAACTCCCGGCCCCTCCGGGCTCACCAAGGCACTGAGGAATACCGGATGAGCGGAACTACCACGAGACCACCTTCGCATCGGAAGGCCGTGCCCCCAAGGCCACGTGCGTATGCAACGGATGCGCCCGGCTCGGAACCGGGACGAACTGATACTCGGGAAGTCCGGTACGCCAGGGAGCGTCCCGGAGCCGCCTTCCGCCCGACCCGTACGAGACAGGGCGCAAGCACAAGGCCTGGCTCGCCCCCTCGTTTCGGAGGCGGAGGTGGCTCAAGGGGTGGGCGGGGTGGAGGCCAAGGCGGCTCGACCGCCCAAGTGTCCGATCCATCGAGGCGAGTTGTGGCGATGTTGATCATCGTCTCGGTCATTCTTGCGATTGTTGCCGTTCGACTTCTGTTCGTACAGGTTGTATCCGCCGCCGGATACGCTGCATTCGACAAGTCTCAGTTGGTTCACAAAATTCCTTTGGTAGCTCAAAGAGGATCGATCCTCGACTCCTCCGGAAACGTCTTGGCCGAGTCCATTCCTCAGACGACCATCTACGCCGATCCCTACGAGATCAAAAACCCAGTCCAGGCGGCGGGAGAACTTGCGCCAATCCTGCAGGTCAGCCAGTCGTCGCTTCAGAACAAGCTGACACAGCCAACGCCGTTCATCTACCTGGCGCGCCAAGTCGGTGACTCGACTGCTGCGGCGGTGAAGAAGCTCGGTATATATGGAATCGGCTTCCTCTCGGAACCAAAGCGCTTTTACCCACTTGGGCAGCTCGGCTCGCCCTTATTGGGCGGAGTCGAGCTGAGCGGTCAAGGATCGGGAGGCATCGAATATCAGTTTGATCGTCAGCTGCGGGGCTCTCAAGGAGAGATGGTGAACCAAGAGGCCCCAGATGGAACCATCATTCCCGGCTCGAATCAGGTTGTGAAGGCTTCGAGGCCGGGCCAGAACGTCTATTTGACGATCAATTCATCAATTCAGTACGAGACCGAACAGTCTTTGGCTTCCGAGATCATAAATTCCAACGCGCTGTCTGGAACAGCTGTGGTTCTCGACTCTCACACCGGTGACATCCTGGCCATGGCAAGTCTCGTTGCTCCGGGAAATCCCGGCTACAGCACGGGCACCGGCTCCGTAGCGGGACTGGCCCCGATCGGCTCATCTACCAACGGGAACGGACAGTCGAGTGAGATTGCCCCCGTCGAAGCGTCTGAAAACGCGGCAACCAACAGTGTCTTCGAACCGGGGTCTGTGATGAAGATCGCAACATTTGCAGGCGCACTTCAGCGCAACCTGATCACTCCGAGCGAAGTCTTCTCGGTACCCGACACGTTGAACATTGCCGGGTATGTATTTCATGACGCGGAAGTTCACCCGGTTCAGGAAATGTCCGCAACGGACATCCTCGCTCAGTCTTCGAATGTCGGCACAATCACGATTGCCTCGAAACTGGGAGCAAGCGAGATAACGGACTACATCAAGGCGTTCGGGTTCGGAGAGCCGACGGGCTTGTCGTTTCCGGGTTCGTCTGCTGGGATCGTCATTCCCGCGGAAAAATGGTCTGGTACCGCAATCGGCTCGGTGCCGATTGGTCAGGATTCGTCCGTTACCGAGCTTCAGATTGCCGATGCCTACAACACAATCGCCAATGGGGGCGTGTTCGTTCCTCCTAAGCTCGTAAAGGGCTTTGGCGAGCCGAATAAAGGAATGGTCACTGAAGCGAGTTCCCAAAAGCCGCGCCGGGTGATCTCACCATACGTGGACTCCGAGCTTGTTTCGATGTTCCAGCAGGTAGTGCAGTCGGGTACGGGAGTCGAGGCAGTCGTCCCTGGGTACACGGTTGCTGGAAAGACCGGAACAGCTCAGATACCGAACCCAATCGCGGCCGGGTACTTGCCCGGAGCGTATATGGCTACCTTTGCGGGTTTTGTCCCGGCACAGAACCCAGCTCTCACCATTGTGGTCACTTTGGATCGGCCGACACCTGTCTATTACGGGGGATCTGTTGCCGCTCCTGTCTTTTCGGAGATCGCTCGTTATGCCCTCCGCCAGCTGGACATCCCACCTACCGTGCAAATTTCGTCGTCGGGCCAGCCTACGGTTGTCGGCTCTCTGGAGACTACGGCCGCCACAAAGTCAGCGACGGTTACTCCAAATTCGTCTTCGAAGGCATCCAATTCCGGAGTGAACGGGGTAACCGGGACCCAGACGCAATACCCGTCATCGGGATCAGCGACTGCCGCGAAGAACTAGTGTGTTGTGGTCTTCCCCATACGTGCCGCAAGGCACTACCAGTGCACGACATGCGATATTTGGGAAGAACTGAGAGTTGCGTGAAAAGTCATTGAGGTTCCTGGCCGAACGTGCCGGGGGCCACTTGGTGGGAGTCGCGCCAAGCGACGATGTCCAAGTGCAAGCTATCGAATATAGGTCGGTTGAAACTAAGGCAGGAAGCCTATTCTTCTGCTTGCCCGGTGCGAGCACGGACGGGCATTTTTTCGCCCGTGAGGCGATTGACAATGGGGCGGCTGCCCTAGTTGTCGAGCGGGAGTTGTCTGAGCGTGAGCTTGGACTGGCGGTTCCACAAATTGTTGTTGGGGCTGGAGGTGCCCGTTCGGCGATGGCCCGGATAGCTTCGGAGTTCTGGGGAACGCCTGCAGAGAAGCTGAAGACAGTCGGAGTTACCGGTACTAACGGTAAGACCACTGTGACCCGGATGATCGGGTCGATCATGAGAGCGGGTGGAATTCCGAGCTCGGTAATGGGAACTCTCAACGGCAAGTTGACAACCCCTGAATCTCCCGATTTACAGGAATGGCTTGCGGCTCAGATCGACGACGGCACTCGATGCGTGGCGATTGAAGTCTCTTCCAATGGCCTTCTCGCCCATCGGGTCGATGGCATAACTTTCGACGTCGCCGTTTTCACCAATCTCGGCCACGACCACTTGGACCAACACGGCTCGCAGGAGGAATATTTCGAGGCGAAGGCGTTGCTGTTCAGGATCGAATCCTCCCGGAGCGCTGTGATCAATATCGGAGACGAGTACGGGAGAAAGCTTGCCGCCAGACTCGCAGACTCGTCGATTCCCGTAGACACGTACAGCATGGACGCGGCTGAGATCACCTCCGAAGGTGTCGATGGCTCACGATTCAGGTTCAGGGGACATGACTTGTTTGTCCCTGTCCCTGGAAGGATGAACGTCCAGAATGCGATGGCGGCGGGACTAGCGGCGCTTGCGATGGGCCAAGATTGGGATGTCGTTGCCACGGGGTTGGAGCGATTCGAGGGTGTGCGCGGACGGATGCAGCGAGTCGCGGTCGCTAATTCCGGCTCTGTCCCGACGGTGTTCGTCGATTTTGCCCATACGCCGGAGGCTTTGCGTTCCGCTCTGGAGGCAAGCAGGACGGTAGCTGGGGATGACCACAAGGTGAGAGTGGTTTTTGGCTGT
>DAIDIS010000068.1 GCA_027451785.1 Acidimicrobiales bacterium | reverse complement strand
CAATTCCTTTGCGATCCAAACCGACGAGTACCGCTTCGGGCTCGACGCCGCTAAGAGTAAACGAAGAGATGTTGGGAACCCTAGGGGACTCGTTGCCGAGAACTCTGGTACCGGGAACCTTCGCGATTGAAGCCTCGATTGACTTCTGCAAACGGTATGCCCGAGCGATAGACGCCCTTGATTCGTCAAGGGCGATCTCTGAAAGCGCACCTGCCCACCCGACGGTGCCGATGACGTTCTCGAAACCTCCCCGCTTGCCGCGCTCTTGGGACCCACCTTTGATCAGTGGCTCGACCTTGGCTCGCCGACCGAGAAGAAGGGCGCCAACCCCGCTTGGTCCTCCCATCTTGTGGGACGAAACAGACAAGTAGGTTGGGCCGACCTCCTCCATTAGGTGTGCCCATGGAAATTTCCCGGATCCGGCGCAAGCATCGACGTGCAGCGGAATTTCATACTGGCGTGCTACTTCAGCTATTTCCTCGATCGGCTGGATGGTTCCGACTTCATGATTCACGGCTTGGCAGTTGATCAAGTAGACGTTGTCGGCTCCTGCCCCCTCTACGAGGTCCGAAATTGATTGAGCAGAGATGGTCCCACCTTGGCTCACGGGGGCTAAAAGGATCTCTCCATATCCGGCGCTTGAGTCGGTTACTGCTGAGTGCTCAAGGCCGGAGAGGATGGCTACAGGATTTCGTGCTTGCCCGGAACCACCGAGTTCAAGCTCATTTCGTGTCGAGGCTCTTGCCAGGTGCAAGTTATAAGCGGAATGCACGGCGAGATTGATCGCTTCGGTCCCGCTGGAGGTTAATACGATCCGGCGTGTGCCCAAGCCAAAAAATGCTGCGATCGCCTCTCTTGCGGTCTCAAAAATGGTTCTTGCTTGCTGTCCCTCGGAGTGGATTCGGGCAGGATCACCCAGAATCAAGCCAGCCGGAGATTCCTCCAATAGCGCCTTAATCGCAGCGATGGATCCCGGCCGGAGCGGTGACGTAGAGGCTGAGTCCAGGTAATGGCGCAAAGTGGAAGGGGATCTGTATGTTTAGTGCTCAGACGACTACTGCGCAGGCTCGGTCGCCTCGCGCCTTCGAAGAAGTCATGATGTCCACTGACTGTCCGCTCAAGGAGGCGAGCATTCCCTTGATGATTCCTCTGTCGACAGCGCAGATAACCGGGCTCTGGGAGGCTGCGTTGCCAAACGGGCAATGATCGGAGATGATCGCGAGCGACGCTCCACGCGCTTCTGCGTGTGCAGCGAAGCCGTGAGCGGTAAGCGCGTCAGCTACAACCGAAAGCGAGGCTCTGATCGAACGCTGGCGGCATTCAGGTGAGAGGCCCTTGGCCAGATTGCGACCGTATTGTTCTCCAACCTCTTCTGCGACTCGCTCAGCTTCCTTGGGATCGATCAATGCAATGGTCTTCGCCAAAAGAGTGACGAGAAGATCATCCCTTCTTGGCGGGACTTCCATCGTAGGTTGTTTGGTCGACGCCGAGTAGCTCTTGGAAGGTCGACCGACGCGAGGCCCCTTGGCTCTTACAAGGCTGGCTTCGAGGTAACCTGCGGCCGCTAGCTTGTCCAGATGGTGGCGGGCAACATTCGGGTGAAGTGAGAACTGCTCGGCGACCACCGCAACCGTCGCTTCGTCATTGTCTCGCACGAAGATATAGATTTCGCGACGGGTCCTGTCGCCAAAGACTGCTGTCACCGCCTCGACCGTGGTCGAAAAGGAATCGTCTTCTGCACGCCGGCTGTGGCTTGTCGCTGCTTCCTCGATATTGGATATCGAAGCTCCCTTAGCAGGCACATCCTTCACATGGGTATTCTACCTCTAATGCCGAGCTACGAGACGCCGATTGATTCGGCACTAAATGAATTGATTGACCCAGAGCTTGAACGCCCGTTGGGTCAGCTGAAAATGGTCAGGAATGTGGAGGTAAGGCGCCGCAAGGCCAGGGTGACGATTGCCCTGCCCGGCCCGGGTTATCCGGCTCAATCTCAAGAGAGCCTCGTTTCACTGCTGCAGGGAGCCTTAGTGGAAGCAGGGGGACCGGAGGGTGCAGAGATCGCCTTTGAGATGCTTTCCGATGCCGACCAAAGAGAGGTTGCGGATTATCTTGCGACAACTGGAGGCGACGGCCAGGAGTTCCTGCCAGTTACCGATCCGAAGTCCAAGACGAGGGTGATCGGAGTCTCGTCCGGAAAGGGGGGGGTGGGAAAGTCTTCGGTCGCGGTCAACCTTGCGATCGCTTTGTCTTTGCTCGGTCACAAGTCTGCGATCTTGGATGCTGATGTCTATGGCTTTTCGGTGCCGAAGATGCTCGGAGTGACATATCGGCCGATGGCGGTGGATCGGTTGGTCATCCCTCCCAAGGCACAAGGCGTGCGTTGCCTTTCCATGGGTTTCTTTGTCGGTGACGACCAGCCGGTGATCTGGCGTGGCCCGATGCTCCACAAGGCGTTAGAGCAATTTCTAAAGGATGCCTGGTGGGGAGACATTGACTTTCTCGTGGTCGACATGCCGCCGGGTACCGGCGACGTGGCGATGTCAATGGCCGGTTACCTGCCCAGGACTGAGGTATTGGTGGTCACGACTCCTCAACCTGCGGCCCAGAGGGTTGCGCAGCGAAGTGCATTGGCGGCAAAGCAGCTAAAGCTGCCGTTGCGGGGTGTCATCGAGAATATGTCTTGGTTCCGAGGAGACGACGGCAAGAAGTACGAGCTTTTTGGATCGGGTGGAGGTCAGGCTTTGGCGGATTCGCTGAAGGTACCTTTGCTCGGTCAGGTTCCTTTGGTCCCGGCGCTTAGAGAGGGGGCCGACATTGGGCAGCCAATTACTGCCAGCGAACCTTCCTCCGAACCAGCGCAGGCTTTTACCGGAATAGCTAAACAGCTGGCCTCGCTTGGTGCGCCGAGGAGATATAGGGCAGAGCTCTCGGTCAAATAGACAACCCAGGCGTGAGCACACCGAAACAGGCAAGACTGCATACGCTTGTGGCCGGTCGACTACAGAACTCGGCCTCACAGCAAAGCCGGCTTTGCTTTCATGCGATCTTTGCGGTCACACCAGCGGCGTATCCTGGTCCTCGTGGATCAAGCGAGCGTGGGTACTTCGGGCGATGAGATTAGTTTCGGTAGCAATTCCGAGCACCTGGAAACGAAGCGTGAAGCCGTCTGGAAGGAAACTACGAAGGGAAACGACCATCCTACCGGCGTAGTTGTGGCCCATGATACGTCGACTTACAAGCCCGAATTGAGTGAGCCCGCAGCCGTCAGCCTAATAACAAGGGAATTGAGGGCCTTGGGTGGCCCGATTCTGAACGAAGGTTTTGCAGCAATTCCGGCAGCTGATAGCGCCGGGGACAGGGCCCGGCCGGAGCGGCCGGATGAGTTCCGCAGTTGCTTTGAGAGGGATAGGGATCGCATCCTGCATTCAGCGGCGTTCAGGCGGTTGTCGGGAAAGACTCAAGTGTTCATCTTCCCCGAAGACCACCAAAGGACTCGGTTGACCCATGCATTGGAAGTGGCTCAAATTGCCCGGGCGATTTGCAGTGCCGCAGGCCTGAACGTAGACCTCGCCGAAGCTGCCGCCCTCGGGCACGATTGCGGCCACGGTCCAGGAGGCCATCCGAGCGAAGATCTCTTCAGTGAGTTCGTGCCTGGGGGCTTTGACCACGCAACTTGGGGCGCCGATGTCGTTCTTGAGCCACTCAACCTCTGTTCGGAGACCCTGGATGCGATTCGCAACCACTCATGGTCTCGCCCAGCTCCAATTACCAGGGAAGGTGAGGTCGTGTCGTGGGCAGATCGTATTGCTTATGTTTGTCATGACTTCGAGGACGCCATGGCGGCCGGTGTTGTGAGCGAGGAGGATCTTCCCGAGACTGTGATTAAGCGATGCGGGGTAAAGAGATCAGAGCAAATACGGACATTCATCGGCGGGGTCCTGGATGCAATCACCTCGGCGGGGGTGGTGGGGATGACTCCCGATATTGCCGAGGCGTTGGCGGATTTCCGAGCCGCCAACTACCGGAAAATCTATTTTCGTCCCGAGTCGATTCGTCAAGGACACATTGTTAAGTTCGTACTACGTCAACTCGTCGAGCACTTTATCGAGAGCCCTGGCAGGATTGCCGTAGCTGGTGAGTTGCCCGTGGGCTTGTCTCCAAACCCGGCTTCTCGGCTGGATGAGGAACTGGAGCGTTCGGTTCAAGCAGTCAAGTATGTGGCCGGAATGACCGATCGTTTTGCCCTGAGGTATGCCCGGGAGGAGCTGGGCATACGCAACGTCGAGTCCCTTCTTTAGCCGAAGCTGCTGACGTCCGACACTTCTTTCATAATGTTGCTTGTATCATACATATATATGCTTGTATGATACATACACGTAATACTTGCTCTCTCCTCTGGGCTGGTGGGAGTTAGAACAGACGGGACCGAAAATATGAGGATAAACAGGTCATCGCCCAACCGGGAACAGGCTACCGAATTGGGCATTTCCGCTCTGGGGCGTGAAAATGGGACTCCCGCCGCCGCTCCTAAGCGTTCTTCAAGAAAGCAGAGAGAAGCTTCCATCGGTGAGTTGGACAGGGCGCTTACGTCGTTGAATAGGGCACTTTCGTTGATCGCCGCAAAGAAACACCTGGGCGACGGCGAAAACCGTCTGGATCGTTCCGCGTATGTTGCCCTCGGCAAGCTCGACGAAGCGGGTCCCATGAGACTCACCGACCTTGCGGCATCGCTTGGGTTGGATTCCTCTACCGCTTCGAGGCAGCTGTCGGATCTCTTTGCATCGGGTCTCGTCGAAAAGAGCGCGGATCCCGCCGACAAACGAGCACACGTCCTTTCGTTGTCGCCCGCAGGGCTGGAAGTCCTGTCTGCGGCAAGGATCGGCAAGAGGAAGATCATCTCCGAAGCTGTGGAAGGTTGGGATTCAGAGAGCTGCTCCAGGGCAGCAGAGCTGATGCTTGCCCTTGCAGCCCGCTTCCATGACTACGCGGCTTCCCATGGAGAGGTGAAGCCTCCGGCTCCGTTGCCCCCCGGTCAATTCAAGCCGCCCATAGCTCTTTCCACCGATCGTTCGTAGCAGCCCAAGAAAGGGAATTAAGTCAATATGGCTCTAGCCACCAAACCGGTCCAGGAGCACAAGTACCTGGAGCACCGACAGATCGTGATGATCCTGCCGGGATTGATGTTGGGAATGCTCCTTGCAGCGCTCGACCAATTCATCGTGTCAACGGCGCTTCCAACCATAGTCGGTGACCTTGGAGGTGCTAACCATTACACCTGGGTAGTGGCCGCCTACCTCTTGACCTCCACGGCTTCTACTCCTCTTTACGGGAAAATCTCGGACCTTTACGGTCGCAAGGGGGTCTTTCAAATTGCGATCGTTGTCTTCCTCATAGGTTCAGCACTTTGCGGGCTCAGTCAGTCGATGCTGGAGCTGATCCTGTTCCGTGGCCTTCAAGGGTTGGGTGCCGGTGGACTCATGTCTCTTGCGATGTCCATAGTCGGAGACATCGTCCCTCCTCGGCAAAGAGGCAAATACCAGGGATATTTTGGTGCCGTATTCGCCGTGGCCTCCGTGGCCGGACCTTTGGTGGGTGGTTTCCTCGTCGACCAGCTGAGCTGGAGGTGGGTCTTTTACGTCAACGTTCCAATTGGGATAGTGGCGTTGATCGTTACGACCACTGCCCTTAACTTCCCTTTCCCAAAGAGGGAACACAAGATCGATTACCTCGGTTCACTCTTGATGGTTACCTCGGTCAGCGCTTTGTTGTTGGTGTCTGTCTGGGGAGGATCCCAATACAGCTGGGGCTCGCCCATCATTTTGTCGATGATTGTCGTCGGAATCGTGTTTGGGGTCTCCTTCGTCTTCTGGGAATTCCGGGCTCCGGAGCCGATCCTGCCCCCAAGCCTTTTCAAGATCGACGTTTTCAGCGTTGCCAGTGCGATGACCTTCCTGCTGGCAGGCGGAATGTTTGGCGCAATCGTCTTTCTGCCTGAATACTTGCAGCTTGTTCACAACCTATCGGCGACGCTCTCGGGGCTGGCGCTTCTCCCGATGATGGTCGGGATCATTGGTGCATCCATGGGTTCAGGGCAGATTGTTACCAGGATCGGACGGTACAAGGTATTCCCGATCATCGGGTCTGTTCTTATGACGGTGGGGATGATTGCCCTGTCGACTATCAAGCTCCACTCTTCAACCACCATTTTGGGCATCGAGATGTTTGTTTTCGGGATCGGAGTCGGTCTCACCATGCAGATCATGGTTCTTGCGACGCAGAACGCGGTCGATCCGCGAGACATGGGTACCGCGACGTCCGGGATTTCGTTCTTTCGCTCTCTTGGTGGCGCTTTTGGTACCGCCATCTTCGGTGCCGTTCTTATCGCAAGGATGCGGTTCTGGATTCCCGAGTTGTTGCCTCGCTCCGCAACCGAGCATATGAGTTCGGGATCGAGCCTTTCGGGTCTGCTGACATCGCCACAACAGTTTCAGAAGATCCCCACGCTTATCCGCATAGGAGTCGAAGACGCTTTTGCAAGATCGCTGCATACGGTGTTCACGATAGGAATACCGATAACTGTTGCGGTGTTCGTGCTGTCGCTGTTGCTACGGGAAGTGAAGTTGAGGACGGCGGGAAGCCCTTCCAAGAAGGGTGGTAAAACCAGAGATTCACAGGCAGGTACCGAAGGAGACGAGAATGGCGCTGCCACCTCCGCCATAGCTGAAGAGACCGGATTTGGCGGGCCGCCGGATGGGCAGGGCGAAGGGTTGGAGGAACCCTCCGCCCTAATAGTTTTCGACTAGGGTGCCCGGTCTATTTCTCCGTAGGCTGGAAGTTGAGGGAGAGCGAGTTCACGCAGTAGCGCTCTCCCCGCGGTCCCGGTCCGTCATTGAATACATGACCCAGATGCCCCCCGCAGGCTGAGCATACGATCTCAGTCCTTACCATTCCGTGACTGCGGTCCTCGCGAACCGAGATTGCATCATCCGATGCCGGTTGAGTGAAGCTGGGCCAGCCTGATCCGGAGTCGTATTTGTCTGAGGCCACGAATAGCTTGGTGCCGCATCCGGCGCAGTCGAATGACCCATCCTCTTTCACGTTCAATAAATTGCCGCTCCAAGCGGGCTCTGTTGCCGCCTCCCGTAAAACCGCATACTGAGCAGGGGTAAGCTGAGCGCGCCATTCGGATTCCTGTTTGATCACTCGTTGCGTAGACTGGCTTTCTTGACCCATAGGTAACTCCTTTCGCTTGCTCGAAGAGGGCACGTGCGACGGGCGCGGGAAGGCCGGTTTTCGTGGGACCCCTTATCGATCACCAATAATACGGAGCAGGGTGCTAGGCGGGATGAAAAAAGCAATCCAGCAACTCAAGGAGCAGGTGATGGGTCTTGGGATGGCTAGAATCTAAGGAAGGGCCGAAGAGTTTCGGCTCGCGTTTCGCTTGAGTTGCTAAGGAGCAAGGGCTAGTGGAGATTCGTATCGGTATCACGCAGGTTGCCAGGGAGCTGGAACTCGAGATGGAGGACAACACCGATGCAGCTAAGCTGGCGACTCAAATTGAAAAGTCCTTGAACGCAGGGGAGGGGATGCTGTGGCTTTCCGACCGGAAGGGTCGCAAAGTCGGTGTTCCATCGGCCAAGGTCGCTTATGTGGAGATCGGATCCAACGCCGACTCCTATCGTGTCGGTTTCGGCAAGTCGTAAGGGTCGGCAACTGTTGAGCAACGATTGCCGGGCACAAGGGCCGGGGCGGAATCGTTGAGCATCCTCGACCGTAAGCTGCTTTTCGTTACGGGAAAAGGCGGAGTAGGGAAGTCCACAATTGCTGCGTCGATTGCCCTGCTCAACTCCCAGCGAGGTAAGCGCACTTTAGTTTGCGAAGTTGATGCAAAGGGTCAGCTTGCAGATATTTTTGAGTCGCAGCCCATCGCCTATAAGTCTTCCGAGATCAGCCCGGATCTGTGGGCAATGTCTATGGACACCGAGGAGGCACTTCGGGAGTACCTGAAGCTCATCTTGAGGTTGCCTCTGGTTCTGAGGCTTGGTCCTTTGGCTAAGACTTTCGAGTTTGTTGCAAATGCGGCCCCTGGGGTGAAGGAAATCCTTGTCATGGGCAAGCTCTGCTGGGAAGTGCGTGAAGCTAACTGGGACTTGGTCGTGGTTGATGCAACTGCAACCGGACACATAGTTGGTCACTTGGCCGCCCCACAGGCGATCAACGATCTGGTAAAGGTGGGGCTGGTTCGCCAACAAACGAATTGGATGCTCGACATAATCACCAACCCCGCTCAAACTGGGCTGGTTGTAGTAACTACACCAGAGGAGATGCCGGTCAACGAAACCATTGAGTTGGTGGAGAGCTTGGGTACCCAGACGGAAATCGCCCTTGCTGCCGTGATAGTCAATCGGGTGCTCCCCGAGTTGTTTGGGCGAGGCGAAGAGGAAGTATTCGGCGAGCTTTCCTCCCCTCAAGGTATCGCAGCGCTCGAACAAGCCTGTGGTGGAGATCCTCGGAATATTGTCGAAGGCGCGAAATTGGCAGTGACTCTCAGGCGTTCCGGAGCTGCACACCTCAAGCGGCTGAGGGAGTCAATCGACCCGGCGGTTGAGATGATGTACCTTCCCTACCTTTTCACACGCTCATACGGAATGAGATCGGTGCGCGGCATTGCCGAGGCGATCGACGCCGAGCTTGGTGACGGTCCACTTCAGTGAGCATGTCACGCCAATCCTCCAGACCGGCGGCCAAGGTGGGGTCGGCGAGCAGTTCCATAGACAAGTTGGTTGCGTCCAAAGAGATTGTGATCACCTGTGGGTCCGGAGGTGTGGGAAAGACGACCACGGCGGCAGCTATTGCTGCGATGGCGGCCGTAAACCATGGAGGCAAGGTTCTGGTGTTGACGGTCGACCCAGCTCGCAGGTTGGCCAATGCTATGGGCATAAGCTCCATCGGAAACAAAGAAGCCCGGATTCCTGACGAAGCCTTCGTGGAAGCAGGTGAGAGACCTAGGGGTGAGTTGTGGGCTGCAATGCTCGACACCAAGCAATCCTGGGATGACCTGGTTCTCCAGCATTCTCCCGACAAGGAAAGCTCCCAGAGGATACTCGCGAACCCGATCTACCAGAACTTCTCGGGGAGATTCGTCCAAAGCCACGACTACATTGCCATGGAGAGGCTATACGAGCTTCACAGGCAAGGTGGCTACGACCTTATCGTCGTAGATACGCCACCGACCCGGAACGCAATCGACTTTCTCGAAGCTCCCCAGAGAATGGAGGACTTTTTCTCCTCTCGTCTTCTCAGATGGCTTACTGTCCCATATAGGTCGAAGTTGATGAACGTGGCTTCAAAGCCGTTCTACCAAGTTGCGGACAGAATTCTTGGTACACAGTTTTTAGAGGACATCGCAGAGTTCTTCATGCTGTTTCAGTCGATGTACGACGGCTTCGTCGAACGTTCGAGAACCGTCGCCCGTCTCTTGAAGGACAAGAGGACCACCTTTATGGTTGTTTCGACCCTGGAGGCGGCACCTCTTAGGGAGGGGGAGTACTTCATCGAAGAGCTGACGGCGAGGAAGTTTCACTTGGGGGCGGTTGTCCTGAACAAGGTGCTGCCCGGGTACTTGAAGGACGCCCCCTCAATCGGGTTGGCGAAGAAGATGTCCGAAGAGCCCGAGTCGATCGCAATACAACTTGACTCGGCATTTTCCAATCGGGACTTGGTGACAAGGGTTATCAAGGAAATTGCCGACAGTTACCTGAACTACTCCCTCGTTGCGAAGAGGGAGGAGAAGGAGCGCGCGGAACTTGCCGTTGCGCCGGACCACCTTTGCACCGTGCCTTTCATGGAAACGGACATCTATGACTTAGCGGGGCTGCTGAAAGTGGGAAACGCCATCTGGGGATGAAGGGAGAATCTCCTCTTCGACGCCACCTTCCAACAGGCCTGCCTGCATTACTCCTTGGATGCCACTCCCTCGAAGGTCGACCCGAACATTTTGGGTTCTCCTTCCATGAAATAGGTATTCAAGGAAGATATAGAGAATCCTGCTGACTCGATTATCTCGGGGATCCGCCTAGTCAAGTGGCAACCTCCTGCCAGGCGCTTGTGTATCGGCTCAAACCCTCGCTGCAGTCGTGCAATCGAAGGGTCGTTCGCATGTCCGTGTTCAACGAAGCGCAGCTCGCCCCCGGGCTTTAGAACCCGCCGTATTTCATTGAGAGCTGACATGACATCTGGAATGGTGCATAAGGTCCAAGTGGAAAGCGCAGTGTCACAGCTCTCCGCCGGGAGGTCGATCTTTTCGCCGGTCAACCCTACGTGCTCAACTCGCGTCGGGATTGACGAAATCCTTGCGCTCGCCAATGACATGCACAGCTCGGATGGCTCCACCGCCATAATCGTCG
>DAIDIS010000067.1 GCA_027451785.1 Acidimicrobiales bacterium | reverse complement strand
GGACAACAAGCTCGACATTGTCATCGGGAAAGGACCCGGTTCGAAATCAGTTCGCCTTGAGCTCCCGAAGTTTACGCTTGTAGGTGCCACGACCAGGTCAGGTTTGGTTACCGGTCCACTGCGTGACCGATTCGGGTTCGTAGCCAGATTGGACTACTACAGTCCAGTTGAGCTTGAAGAGATTGTTTCGAGATCGGCAACGATCATGAGTGCCGAAATCGAGCCCGGGGGATGCTCTGAGATTGCCAGGCGTTCAAGGGGGACGCCGAGGATTGCGAACCGACTTTTGCGACGAGTCAGAGACTACGCGCAGGTCAGGGCGAATGGAGTCGTAGACATTGAAACAGCGAGGCTTGGACTGGAATTGTTTGGGATCGACGAGCTTGGGCTGGACAAGGTCGACCGAGCGATCCTTTCTTGTCTTTGCAACTCCTATGAAGGGCACCCTGTCGGCCTTTCGACGCTTGCAATTGCCGTCGGTGAAGAAAGGGAGACGGTCGAGGACATGTATGAACCCTTTCTATTGCAACTTGGGTTGATTGTTCGGACGCAAAGGGGCCGCGTGGCAACTCCATCTGCATGGTCTCACCTTGGGCTGAAGCTTCCTCTTGGCCTCGTCGGCGATAACGGCGGTAAGGACAATGGGGGGGCAACTCAATTGGGGCTAATCGCTGCGGACCGCAGCATCTTCAGTTGATTCGCCTTCTGCGGCCTCGGTAGCTGTAAAATTGGCAAACCGAATCCACTTGTCGGACCCGAGCTTCGACTTGAAGGAATCTCTCTGTGCACATACCCTATAGAAATGATAGGAATGATCGGATATCATTCTAGGATGACCAACCTTGCCTTCGTTCGATGACTCATATTGACTTATTCGTAGTCATTGGGTCTTGTCTCGTTGGTTTTGTCGTGGGAGCGACGGGGGCTGGCGGTGGAGCGCTGATGACGCCGATGCTTACGGCAGTCTTCGGGATTCATCCCGCTGCGGCTATATCGTCCGACTTGGTGTCGGCGGTATTCATGAGGCCCTTCGGAGCAGCAGTCCATCTGCGTAAAGGCTCCGTTAATTTGAAGCTGGTTCGTCTCTTGGCAATCGGATCGGTGCCAATGGCTCTCATCGGCTCGGTTATCTTCAAGTACCTAAGCAATGGCTCATCTGGGGGCAACGTGCTTAGGGTATTGCTCGGTTCGGTGCTTCTTCTTGGAGTCGCTGCATCATTGGGAAAATCAATCCTTGACCGCCGCCAAACAATATCCAAGCAGGGATCGCCGGGCATGGTCGGATCTAAGGACACACTTCCGATATCAGTCCAACGCCGGTCAGTTGGCAACAACGACTACCGAATAATTGCCGTTGGCGCGTTAGTTGGCCTTCTGGTTGGAATCACTTCAGTTGGGTCCGGTTCTCTAACGGTAGTGATGCTGCTCTTGCTATACCCAAGTTTCCGGGCCCAAGAGCTTGTCGGTACCGACATCGTCCAGTCTGTCCCGCTGTCGATTGCAGCCTCGGCAGGAGCGCTCATTTTCGGCCATGTTGCTGTAGCGGTAACACTTTCGCTGATCCTCGGCAGCGTTCCGGGGGTGATTGCCGGTTCGCTGTTGGCCACCAGGATCCCAAGCAGTTTTGTGCGGCTTTTGGTGATCATGGTCTCGACCGCTGCAGGTGTCAGCTACGTCGGGGGCCCGGCGGTGTTTATCTTGGGCGCTGTTGTTCTTGTCGTGGCCGTGCACCAAATTGTGGCACTTAGCGTGCAAAGCTGATCTCAAGGCGCAAGAATAAATGTGTGCACATTTCAGCGAAGATCGACTATGCAATGCGGGCCCTGTTGACCGTTGCAAACGGAGGGGACGATCCGGTGAGCGCCGACGCCATTTCACGTGAGCAAGGGCTATCGATCAAGTTCCTGGAATCGATTCTCAACGACTTGCGGAAGTCGGGCTTCCTCCAGTCTCGTAGAGGAGCGAACGGTGGCTATGTTCTGGCAAGGCCTGCCGATTCAATATTTGTGGCGGACGTCTTTAGGCAGCTGGATGGACCGCTGGCCGAAGTCAGGGGATTGCGCCCGGAGACAGCGAAGTATGAAGGCGCCGCAACCAATCTAGGTAATGTCTGGGTCGCAGTTCGGGCGAGTCTTAGGAACGTACTCGAAACCATCACCTTGGCTGATTTGCTTGGAGGCGAGCTGCCGACGCAAATCAAAGAGCTGTTGGATACGCCGGACGCTTGGGTGTCCCGCTAAGCCCTCCTGCCGTATGCGCATGTAACAATTCAATAAAGGTCTCATGCGTCACTGTCGAGATTACTAGTGATCGAGTATCTCGTCAGCCAATGACCCTGGATAGGGGGCCGTCGCTCTGAATAGGGGAAACGGATATCCCGGGGAATGGTAGGGAGGGTGACCGCAAGCAAATGCTGTTTGGACGGAGACCGGCAGAGGCAACTGGAGGTGCAGGCCACATCGGTGGTCTGGCTGCCCAATCTCATGTCTCGGAGGGTGCGGAACATCAAGTCGGCCAGGCCGGCATGCCTGCAGGAAGGCCTACTACCACGCTTTCCGAAATTGCCCACTCGGATCCTTCGAGGACAGCCATAGTGTTCATGGGCAAAAAGATCACCTATGGCCAGCTTGACTCAAGGTCTTCGCGGCTCAGCCAGATGTTTATGCGAATGGGGGTCCAGCCTGGCGAGATGATTGCCGTGATGCTGCCGAATTGTCCCGAGTTGTTTGAGTGCCTTTATGCGGCGTCGAAGGTTGCCGCAGAAGTGACGTTCTTGGATCCATCGGTAGATACAGATCTATTGCAACACGCAATTGGTCAAGGCCGGGCGAAGGTTCTTGTAACTCACGTCCATACCTGGGAGGAGCACGGTGCATTCACTCTTTTACCCGGTAACTGCAAGGTCATGCTCGTTGGTGGGTCATCGGTGGAGTTCGTGGGAACCGCTACGGCGGCGGTCCCGGCCGATTATGAAGCGGCACTAGCGGCGATCGGGCCGGTAGTTGAGCAGTTGGAGGCAAGGCCTGCGATCGGTTGGAGTATTTTTCATAGGGAAGCGGGCCTCAATAGCTCGGGTCGCATTTTAAGGAGCTCGGTCTCGGCAGGTGAGGCGTTGAGCGCTCAGAACCGGAGAATCTCATTATGGGACTGGAAGGCCAGTGATGTTTTCCTGCTTGCCGGTCCTGCTTCGCATCCTGGGTTTCTCTGTTGGGCCGTTGCGAGCTTCCAGGTTGGGGCTACCGTCGTCATGATGGGGAAATGGAGTGCTACCAACTGGCTCGACTCGATTGAGCAATTCAAGGTCACAAGGTCCTTTGTGTTCCCAAGGTATTTCTTCGACATCGTAGAGTGCGCAGAAAACATTGCGGACTACGACCTATCTTCTTTGAAAACGGTTATCCACGGAGGAGCTCCATGTCCTGTAGCTGTAAAGCTGAAGGCCGTGGAGCTGCTGGCTCCATCGCAGATTTGGGAGATTTACGGGCAGGCCGATCAGTGCGTGTCTCGGATCGGAAGTGATGAATGGTTAGAGCACCCAGGGAGCGTTGGTACGCCCCTTTCCGGAGTCACGTTGGAGATTGTCGATACTGAGGGGCGTTCTCTTCCACCGGGAAGGCGTGGATTGGTTAGATGGACAGTGGAGAGCACGGCGCCTCAACAGTTGACAAAGGGTCATCTCGGGTCGAGAAAGCGAGTCGAGAAGCCGGTTGAGTTCCATGGCGGCACTCATGTTGGCTACTTAGACGAGGCCGGTTATCTCTACATCCAAGACAGGTCGAGCGACATCGTGAGGAAGGGGAGCACGGTGGTGTATCCCTGGGAAGTCGAAGAAGTTCTCTATGGCAACACCGGGATCATTGATTGCGTTGCTTTCGGGATGGGACGTTCGTCAAGAGACGAGGAGCTGTGGGCTGTGGCGAAGGTGCGCGAAGGCACTTCAGTCGAGGCGCTCCTAGAGCACTGTAGGCGCTATCTTCCCGAGTCCAAGTGCCCGGATCGTATCGAAATAGCCGAGGAGCTGGACCGAGATGCCTTCGGGAAGGTGGGGCGGGAAGCAATGCGAGAAAGGTTTGTCGACACCCAGCGAATTATTCGGGTATCGGTCGAACACGAACGGGACGACCTAGGTGAACTAGGGGCTCCGAGATCGGGCGAGCAGGTCTCTTCAAGTGGACCAGGGGCCTTTCCGACCGCCGACCAGCAGTCTCGAAGCGATCTGGGGGCAGTACAGCCGGCTCAAAATTTCGAGGTATTTCCATCCTCGGAGGCGTCGTAGAAGGCAATGGCGGGTTAGCAGCAGCTAGGCGGGCTTGCTTTGGCTAGATTGTTGGCTCGTGTTTCGCGTCTTACCGGAGTTGACCGAGGAAAATCAGTGGTTCTGGCGATCAGGTCAGGATGGCCGTTTGAGGTTTCTGGGTTGTTCCGAATCCGGCTGTATGACTTTGGTCCACCCTCCTGCTCCAATCTGTCCGAGTTGCCATAGCCTGAATCTGAGCGTAAAGACCGTGTCCGGGCGAGGCACGATTGCGAGCTTCACAATAAATCACCAACCTTGGTACCCGCTCATGCCCTTGCCTTATGTAGTTGCACTTGTGGAGATCGAAGAAGACCCGAGAGTGAGACTGGTAACCAACATCGTGGGTTGTGATCCGGGCGAAGTGCGGATCGGGATGAGCGTAAATGTGGAATTCGAACAAGTTGAGGATGTGTATTTGCCGCTTTTCAGGCCCCATTCGCAAAGTGGGAAGGGGCGGCACGAATGAACGGGAGAGCCCCGATCGGAATTACGGGCATAGGCAGATCGAATATCGGTCGGAGGTTGGGAAAGCCCGCGATCCTTTTGGCGGTACAGGCGGCGCTAGCCGCAGTGGAAAGTGCGGGCATTACGGTCGAGGAAGTGGATGGAATCGCCGTGAACACGGCAGGAGTCGACCATCCGAGGGGCTTTTCGGGTGTCGGTGTTTCGGATCTGCAGGCGGCAATGGGGCTTTCGTTGAGGTGGTACGCGGGCGGACCTGAGCTCCCAGGGCAATTAGGGTCCGTAATTGAAGCAGCGAGCGCTGCCAAAGCGGGATTGGCCGATAATATTCTTTGCATCCGAGCGGTAACCGAGGCTTCGGCACAGGGAATGGGTGGCAGGGCTGCCGTAATGCCGGGCGGGGGACCTCATGAGCCTGGAAGTGCATTGCCGCGAGTAGGCTCGTCCGCTCAATGGGTGGCACCGTTCGGTGCACCGTCACCGGCAAACTGGATCGCCTGGTTCGCCCAGGCTCACTTCAATGCCTTCGGCACCAAAAGGGAGCATCTAGGGGCGTTCGCGATCAATTGTAGAAGAAATGCATCGCTGAACGATGCCGCAATCTACCGGGAGCCTTTTGGTATGGAGGAATATCTTGGTTCAAGGTTGATCTCGGAGCCTCTCTGCTTGCTTGACTGCGACGTACCCGTCGATGGCGCTATTGCCTTCGTCGTCTCTACCGGAAGGTCACGTGCGTGGAGAGAGGAAGGGGGTGATCGCCCGGCATTGATAATCGAGTCCGTGGGCGCAGCGGTCAAAGGAAAGCCGTCTTGGCACCAATGGGAAGACTTGACCGAGATGGCGATGTTTGGGGCCGCACGGGACATGTGGGCTAGAAGCGATCTTGGTCCGAAGGATATCGACATCGCGCAGGTTTACGATGGCTTCAGTTTTATTGCGTTGGCGTGGCTTGAGGCGCTCGGGTTCTGCCCAAAAGGCGAAAGTGGCCCTTTCGTGGAGGGAGGGACGAGAATTGCCCTTGAGGGGACTTTGCCGGTTAACACTGATGGAGGCCAGCTTTCTGCGGGACGGATGCACGGGTACGGCCACCTCTATGAAGCCTGTATCCAGATGTGGGGGCAGGCCGAACAACGGCAGGTCTCCCGCTCTGGGGTAGTAGAGGCAGGCGCCTCGGGACTCTCGTGCGGTTCTATGGACAAAGCCCGAATGCCCCAAACCGCCGTGGTCGCCTCGGGGGGCGGCCCGCTAGCCGGTTGTTTAACCCTCGTGAGTTCGGGTTCCTGAAAAGTACGTCAAGAACCCTAAGCAGTGGAAGTCGGTAGATATTGATCATCGATCGCTCGATGATCCCCCGAAGCGAGTGGGGTTATACACGCGCACTCGTCTCGAATGAAGTCCTCAATCACTGAAGCGATCAGCCGAGAGCGAATTGACCGCAATCGACCGAACCCGTGATGCGCCAACGGAAGTTCGAAGTATTTTGTTGAGCTGGTT
>DAIDIS010000066.1 GCA_027451785.1 Acidimicrobiales bacterium | reverse complement strand
CATATCAAGCGTTTGCGAAACAGGATCGAGCCCGATCCTGCCGAACACAAGTACATAACCACTATCCGAGGAGTCGGTTACCGATTCGAAGCCCCCAGGGGCTAGCCGGGACCACAAGAGCGAGCCTAGGGGCCACGGTTGCTATCGCCTGCAGGACCCAAGCCTTTTTGTTTGAAGGCAACCTCGATTAGAGCGGCCCCCAGATCGCCCTTCAGTACCTAACCGCTATCAAGCTCAAGCCCGAGGCAGGTGCGGGCGAGCTGGCATAGGCACGGTCATGAGCGTCGATGATCCCTCTCATCTCCGAGGGCTTTCTTCTTCCAACTCCCATATCAACCAGCGTCCCTACAATCGACCGAACCATCTGGTGGCAGAACGACGATGCTTCGATCTCAAACGTGAAAATGGCGGAGCGGCCTGTCGTACCTCTCAAGCCCGGAGGATTGTTTAGTGCATCGCTCCAGGAATTTTCGCTCCTTATTTCCAACCTTGAAGTCTTCTGGCCGTCTCCAGAAATGCAATAGTCCTCGCGAGAATGAATCGACCACTCCGCCGATATCACTCTACGGATGATCGGGTCACACGGCCCCTTGTCCGGCGGCCTCCTGCAAAAGGATCTGAAGTCGTGCTCTCCGATCAGCGGGTACGTCGCTGTCTCCAGGGCGTGCAGTGCCAAGGGATGTTTCACCAACCAGGAAGTTGAAGCAAGGAAGGGATCCGGCACCTCCCCGTTCAAAATGGTATAGCGGTACCGGCGGGCCTTGGCGGAGAATCGAGCGTTGAAGCCATCTCCGGCTACTTCCAGAGCTGACACCGCGATCGACGGCCCCAGGAGCTTGTTCAGTGAGTTCCGGACCTTGACGAGTGACTCTGCTTCAGGCTTGAGGGAAATCCGGGTGCTATCCCCGAGCTTCAGGTCGACATGAATTACCTGGCAGGACGCGTGAACGCCGGCATCAGTTCTGCCGGCGCACACGATTTCGATTTCTTCGGCCCCGGTGACTTTTTCCAGGGCGGCCTTGATTGACCCGGCAACGGTATGTTGGCCATTTTGGATGGCAAATCCCCTATAGGGGGTGCCATCGTACGACAGGGTCGCCTTGAGCCTGAGCACCTCTTCGGGGTCCTCGGAGACTGAGGTTTCCTCTTCGGGAACCTCGCTTCCGCCCAGCTCAAGTTGCGTGGGCTTAAACCAGTTCGATCCTGGCCATAGGGGCATTGTCCCCATGCCTCGGCCCGAGCTTCAAGATACGGGTGTAGCCACCAGGGCGATCGGCATAGCGAGGTGCGATCTGAACGAACAGCCTGTGAGCCATATCCACGTCCCGGATATACGAGATCACTTGGCGCTGGTTGTGAACGCCACCACGCTTCGCTTTGGTGATCATCTTCTCGGCGATTGGCCGGAGGGCCTTCGCCTTCGCTTCCGTAGTGACGATGGCCTCAGCGGCGATTAGTGAAGCAACCAGGTTGCCCATCATCGCCTTCTGGTGAGCGGCATCGCCCCCGAATCGGCGTCCCTTCTTGGGTGCAGCAGGCATCTTTGCTATATCCCCCGTCCGCGTAGTGAAAGGCCACGCTCGTCAAGCCTTTGAATGACTTCGTCCAGCGACTTTTGACCAAAGTTGGTTATATTCAAAAGATCGTCCACCGAGCGCTCCAGAAGCTCGCCGATCGTATTGACCTGGGCACGCTTCAGGCAGTTGCGAGGGCGCTCCGACAGGTCGAGGTCCTCAATTGGAAGATCCAAGTCAGGTGACCCGGTAGAAGCTACCGCAATGTCTCCGAGCTCCAGACCCTGGGGACTCTCACTCATGTCGGCAACCAGGCCAACGAGCGAGCGGAGAGTGTCACCTGCAGAAGCCAAGGCTTCCTTGGGGGAGATGGACCCATCGGTCTCGATGTCCAAGATGAGGCGATCGTAGTTGGTGGACTGCTCTACTCGGGTCTGCTCGACCGAGTAGGCGACGCGGCGAACCGGCGAGAAGATCGAGTCGATCGGAATTACGCCGATCGTGTGCGATTTCTTGTTGAGGTCGGCCGAAACATAGCCTCGCCCTCGCTCGATGGTGACGTCCATCCCAAGGTTCCCTTTTCCGTTCAGAGTAGCCAAGGGAAGGGTGGGGTTCAGTATCTCTACGTCAGCAGAACCCTTGAGGTCACTTGCATAAGCAGTCGCGGGGCCCTTTACGTCAAGGCGTAAGGTAACCGGCTCATCCGATTCGCACCTCAAAATGACGTCCTTGAGGTTCAAAATGATGTCACTGACGTCTTCCTTTACGCCTGGAAGCGTCGTGAACTCATGAAGCGCTCCGTCGAAGCGAACTTGAGTCACAGCCGCTCCCGGGATGGAAGAGAGCAGGGTTCTGCGCAGCGAGTTGCCGAGAGTATGGCCGAAACCGGGCTCTAGCGGCCCGATGGCAAAGCTTTGGCGATCTTCCTCTTCTGTGCCTAGGGCTTCTACGGTGGGACGTTGGATTATCAACATTGGCGGCGGGCCTTCCTGGGTTGCTTGTCCGCTTACTTAGAATAGAGCTCTACGATCAGCTGCTCGCGCACCGGAGCATCGACATGATCGCGTAGTGGCTGGTTCAGGACCTTTACCTGGAAACCACCTTCCTCGGCTTCGAGCCACGGAACTATTTGGCGGTCCAGTGTGTCCATATTGTGGCGGACCACGATGAAGTTCTTGGCCTTTTCCGAGAGGGCGATCGCGTCCCCGACGGATACCCGGTAGCTCGGGATCGTTACCCTCTTGCCATTGACGGCAATGTGGCCGTGGCGGACCCACTGGCGTGCCTGAGCCCGAGAAGCTCCCCAACCTGCTCTGAACACAACATTGTCCAGACGCATCTCGAGCATCTTCAGCAGGTTCTCACCCGTGATTCCCGGCGTGCGGTTTGCGATTTGATAAAGATTGACGAAGCGGTTCTCGGTCATGCCGTAGACACGACGGGCCTTTTGCTTCTCACGGAGCTGCACCAAGTACTCCGAACCTTGGCGCATACGATCACGTCCGTGCTCGCCGGGCGGATATGGCCGCCTCTCGATCGGGCACTTGGTCGAGTCGCACTTTGCGCCCTTCAAGTAGAGCTTGATCTTCTCGCGACGGCACAGCCTGCAAGATGGCCCGGTATAGCGCGCCATTAAATGGCCCCTCCTACGTTGATCACTACTACATCGCCCCGAAAGTTCTGGGGGCTTCTGTTCCTGTTTCCGCATACGCCATTGGCTTGGCTAGGAAATTCACTTGCGAAGTTCATGTGCAGTTAAACCCTGCGCCTCTTCTTGGGGCGGCAGCCGTTGTGAGGGATGGGAGTTACGTCCTTGATCCCGGTCACTTCGATACCGGCTGCGGTTAGTGACCTGATGGCCGTCTCACGTCCTGAACCAGGTCCCTTGACCATGACATCGACCCGTCGTACGCCATGCTCCATCGCACGCTTTGCGCATGCCTCGGCTGCCATCTGGGCAGCAAACGGAGTCGACTTGCGTGAGCCTTTGAACCCGACGTTTCCGGCGGATGCCCAGGCAAGTACGTTGCCCTGCTGGTCTGAGATCGAGATGATGGTGTTGTTGAACGAGCTCTTGATGTGAGCGACTCCATAAAGGACGTTCTTTCGCTCACGACGCCTCGGGCGCCTAGCACCTGGCTTTGCTGGCGGCACTACTTCCTCACCTTCTTCTTACCGGCTACGGTCTTCTTCGGTCCCTTGCGGGTCCTTGCATTCGTATGGGTACGCTGCCCGTGAACCGGAAGTCCACGGCGATGGCGGATTCCCTGATAGCAGCCGATCTCCATCTTTCGCTTGATGTCGGCGGAAATGTCACGCCGGAGATCTCCCTCGACCTTGAGGTTCGCGTCTACCCAGGTCCTGAGTTGGTTGACCTCGTCGTCAGTGAGGTCCCTAACGCGGGTGTCCGGGTTAATCCCAGACTCCTGGCAAATCTTCTGCGCTGTGGGAAGCCCGATCCCATAGACATACGTCAACGAGATCTCGAGCCGCTTCTCGCGCGGAATATCCACACCCGAAATACGTGCCATCTTCTAACCCTGCCTCTGCTTGTGCCTGGGGTTGGAACAGATCACAAGAACCCGGCCTTCACGCCGGATCACCTTGCACTTCTCACAGACCCGCTTCACGCTTGGCTGTACCTTCATTGGAACCTCTCACTCACTTTTTGGTGTCCCAACCACTTTCAACAACACTTCTAACCACACTTCATTCGCTCGCAGGTCAACCTACCGAATTGCTTCGCGGTTGGCCTTTGCTCGCTACCCGTCCGGTCCCGACACCTCGTTGAGGGGCCGCTTTTCGATCGGACTGGATTTTCGCTACGACGTAACGGCACCGGGTTATCAACTCGGGCCGCACCGCCAAGCCACCTTGCTACTTATAGCGGTAGGTGATGCGCCCCCTGGTCAGGTCGTAGGGAGTTATCTCCACTTGGACCTTGTCCCCCGGGAGGATGCGGATTCTGTGCATGCGCATCTTTCCCGAACTATGGGCCAACACCTTGTGACCATTTTCCAGCTCGACCCTGAACATCGCGTTTGGGAGGGGCTCTACAACTGTCCCTTCCATCACGATGGCGTCTTCTCTAGGCTTTGGCAGGAAACCCTC